>CAYWIQ010000143.1:3923-6502 GCA_964458405.1 uncultured Chromatiaceae bacterium | reverse complement strand
GCGCATACTGAACAGGCCGGAGTTGAACAGGCCGTGGATCTGATCGAAGTCGAAGAGTTCCTCCATGAGTTCGGCATAATCCGCGACCGAATCGATAACCTCGACACGCATGTCGCCGAGTTGGAAAGTCCCCGGGACGTCCAAGGCCACCTCGGTCGCTTCGATGATGTGGTCGGAGTGAATTTCACGGCTGCGTTGATAGATGGCCTCGGTGATCTTTTCCGGGGCGGGGCCGCCGTTGCCTGTGTTGTATTTGACGCCGAAATCGCCGTGGGGGCCGCCGGGGTTGTGGCTGGCGGAGAGTATTATGCCGCCGAAGGCCCCGTATTCGCGGATGATGCATGAGGCGGCCGGGGTGGAAAGGATGCCGTGTTGCCCGACCAGGACCCGTCCCAAGCCGTTGGCGGCGGCGATCCTGAGGATTGTCTGGATAGCCTCGCGGTTGTAATAGCGACCGTCACCCCCTACCACCAGCGTCTGTCCTTGATAGCCTGTCAGTGAGTCGAAGATCGCCTGGATGAAATTCTCCAGGTAGTGGGGTTGTTGGAAGGTGGTGACCTTTTTCCGTAGACCGGACGTCCCCGGTCGTTGGTCGTCATAAGGTTTAGTGGCTATGGTTAGTATTGTCATAGATACCTAATCTAACCGAAGCGGTGAAGATGGTGAAGGGTTTATGCAAAGCAACGGCGTCGAAAAGGCGGTTGGGGCCTTGAAATCGACGGATTTGACCCCCATGACTGGGATTATCCTTTCAATTCAGTAGAGTTTTCGCTCAATACAACAACTATGGAGAGGCTTGCGTTATGACGGTTGCGGCACATAAGGAAACGCTGGATTTCCAAACGGAAGTCCGGCAGCTCTTGAAATTGATGATCCACTCTTTGTATTCCAACAAGGAGATCTTTCTCCGCGAGCTGGTTTCCAACGCCTCGGATGCCTGCGACAAACTGCGCTTTGAAGCGCTGGGCGACGACGGTCTTTATGAAAACGACGCCGAGTTGTGCATTCGCGTCACCTTCGATAAAGATCAGCGCACGGTTACCGTGAGTGACAACGGTATCGGCATGAACCGTACCGAGGTTCTGGAAAACCTGGGAACCATAGCCAAATCCGGTACTCGCCAATTTCTGGAATCGCTGAGCGGCGAGCAGGCCAAGGACGCCAAGTTGATCGGCCAATTCGGGGTGGGTTTCTATTCGGGCTTCGTGGTGGCCGACAAGATCACCGTCACTACCCGCCGCGCCGGTTTGGGTGCCGAGCATGGCGTCCGCTGGGAATCGGACGGCGAGGGCAGTTACGCCGTGGAGACCGTGAGCAAGGCCGATCGCGGTACCGAAGTGACCCTGCACTTCCGTGAGGGAGAAGACGAATTCCTGGACGGTTTCCGTCTGCGCAACATTATTCATAAATATTCCGATCATATTTCCCTGCCCATCGTCATGAAGAAAGACGATCAGGACGAGGACGAAACCGTCAATCGCGCCTCGGCCCTGTGGGTGCGCCCCAAGAAGGACATCACCGAGCAGGAATATCACGAATTCTACAAGCACATCGGCCACGACTTCGAGGCGCCGCTCACCTATGTTCACAGTCAGGTGGAAGGCCGGCAGTCGTATACCTCCCTGTTTTATATCCCGCAGCGCGCGCCCTTCGATTTGTGGGATCGGCAGCAGCGTCACGGCATCAAACTCTATGTGCGCCGGGTATTCATCATGGACGCCACCGAGCAATTGCTGCCCCAATACCTGCGTTTCGTGCGCGGGGTAGTGGACTCTGACGATTTACCGCTCAACGTCTCACGCGAAATCCTCCAGCATAATCGGACGGTGGATTCGATCCGCAGCGCCTCGGTGAAAAAGATCCTTGGCTTGTTGGAAGATTTGGCGGAAAAGGATCAGGAGAAATACGCCACGGTCTGGCAGGAGTTCGGGCGAGTGTTGAAGGAGGGCCCGGCCGAGGATTTTGCCAATCGCGAACGTGTCGCCAAGTTGCTGCGCTTTGCATCCACTCATGACGATAGCGAAGCTCAAACCGTTTCCCTGGACGATTATCTTGGTCGTATGAAGGAAGGTCAGGACAAGATTTACTATATCACCGGCGAAAGTTTTGCCGCCGCGCAGCACAGTCCGCACCTGGAGGTTTTCCGCAAACAGGATATCGAAGTTCTATTATTATCTGACCGTATCGATGAATGGTTGGTGAGCAATCTGCCGGAATACTCGGGTAAATCCTTGCAATCGGTGGCCAAGGGGTCCCTGGATCTCGGTAAGCTTGAGGACGAAGGCAGTGCCGAAGAGATCAAGAAGGCGGAAGAACAGTACAAGGGATTATTGGAGCGCATGAAGGCGGTGTTGGGCGACCGCGTCAAGGAGGTGCGCATCAGCCACCGCCTGACACAATCGCCGGCCTGTTTGGTGGTTGAGGAACACGACATGGGGACCAGCATGCGTAATATCCTCAAGGCGGCGGGGCATGACGTTCCAACCGTGGCGCCTATCCTCGAGATCAATCCCAACCACAACCTGGTGGCGCGGCTCAACGCCATTGGCATCTCCACTTTCCTGATCGGCGAAAGCTTG
>CAYWIQ010000143.1:0-3913 GCA_964458405.1 uncultured Chromatiaceae bacterium | reverse complement strand
AACAGAATGAACAGCGCTTCAGCGATTGGGCCAGCATCCTGTTCGACCAGTCCTTGCTGGCGGAGGGCGGGCAACTCGACGATCCGGCGGCCTTTGTGCGCCGCCTGAACGAGATGTTGCTGCTGTTGGCCCATTAATCGATTGTCATGGACGGGGATGTCCAAACCCAAGGAAGAAGCAGCAAGGCGGCGGTAACCGTAGCAGGTTGCCGCCGCTTTTATTTAACCAGCCGCCATAACTCACACCGAGCGGCCGGTGATGACAGTTGCCGCCTAACGGCATTGACCCGACGCCGTCCCGGCTGATCAAATGACCGCACTGTTTAAAACCCAACGATTTGCAAAGGTGAACACATGGCAGCACCGCTGACGCCGCTGCTGGCGGCGGATATCATCATCGAGATGACGGATCGCCCGCAACGGCCCATCGTGCTCATCGAGCGCAAAAATCCCCCTTTGGGCTGGGCGCTGCCCGGTGGTTTTGTCGACGTGGGGGAATGTCTGGAACAGGCGGCGGTGCGCGAGGCCCTTGAGGAGACCAGCTTGCATGTCACGCTGACCACCTTGCTGGGTTGTTATTCCGCGCCACAGCGTGACCCACGCGGCCATACCGTGAGCGCCGTGTACGTTGCCGAGGCCCGTGGCGAGCCGCAGGGACGGGACGACGCCAAGTCGGCGACATTGTTTACCGTGGATGCCTGGCCTGCGGTACTGGCATTCGATCACGCCGTCATTCTCGACGATTATCGGCGGTTTCGTAACAGCGGGCGGGTTGCACCCTTGCGTCTACCCCAGTAGTAGTTTCACCACTGACCTGGCATCGTTGCTCGGGTATACTGCTCGCCGATAGGCGGTGACGAGCCGAAGAGGTATTATGACCAGATACAGCGGTGAACAGGACTACCAGCACGACACAACCGCAAAGGTAGGTGTGCTGATGGTCAATCTCGGTTCCCCCGATGCACCGACTACGCCGGCGGTGCGACGCTATCTTGCGGAATTTCTCTCCGACCCGCGGGTGGTGGAGATTCCACGTCCTGTATGGATGCCGATACTACATGGTGTGGTGCTGAGGTTGCGTCCGCGACGTTCTGCGCACGCCTATCAGCGGGTATGGACCGATGAAGGTTCGCCGTTGCTGGCTATCTCGCGGGCGCAGTGCCATGCCTTGCAGGATGCCTTGACCGCCCGCTACGGCGACAGGGTACGGGTAGCGTTGGCCATGCGCTACGGCAATCCCTCCATCCAGGCGGGGCTGGCCCAACTGCGTGACGCTGACGTCAATCGCATTTTGGTGCTGCCCATGTATCCCCAGTATTCCGCCGCCACCACCGCAACGGTGTTCGATGCGGTGGCGGATGAACTCAAGACGTGGCGGTGGTTGCCGGACCTGCGCCTCATCACCCATTACCATGACGATGAAGGTTATCTCACCGCCTTGGTGAACAGTATTCATGAAAGCTGGGCGCAACATGGCCAGGCGGAACGTCTATTGTTCTCCTTTCACGGCATGCCCAAGCGTACCTTGCAAGCCGGCGATCCCTATCACTGTCATTGCCAGAAGACCGCGCGGCTGGTGGCGGAACGGTTGGGGTTGGGGGCTGATCGTTGGCGGGTGGCTTTCCAATCGCGCTTCGGTCGCGCCGAATGGTTGCAGCCTTATACCGATAAGACGTTGCGCCAGTGGGCGCATGACGGTGTCAAGCAAGTGGAAGTGATCTGTCCCGGGTTTGCGGCCGATTGCCTGGAAACATTGGAAGAGATTGCGATGCAGAACAAGGAGACCTTCCTCGCGGCGGGCGGCACGAACCTGCGTTACATAGCGGCGCTGAATACACGCGCCGATCATATTGCCTTCTTGGCGGATTTGGTGGAGCGAAATAGTCATGCATGGCTGGACTCCAGCGACGATCCTGTGCGATCAAAAGAGCGATCACAGGCCACCCGCCAACGCGCCGTCGCCATGGGTGCCAAGCAGTGACGGTTGAAACTCATCGCTGAGCATCCCTGGTGCGGGGTTTCCCTGTTGGTTCCAGCTGACCGGTTCCTTATGGAATAGCCAAAACGACCGATATTTTATATGCGAGATGGTAGTGTGGCTTGCTGGGCAAGGCACGCCGTCACAATTTTATTTGGCATCGGACGATCAGGATGGGGCTATGCGGCTAGGGTCGACGATAAAATTTAAAAAAAACAAAGAATTGCGTTTATTCGTGGCGGCCGGGCTCATGGTTTCCCTGCCGTTGTGGATCAGTGACAGCGCGGCCTCCATTAACCCCAACCCCATGCCGCATGTCAGCGCATTGCAGCTTCATCCCATCGATTTTCCGGAGCCAACCGCCTTAGAAGATAATGTGACGTTCTGGCGCAAGGTATTCGGGCAATGGCATCTCAGTCAGGTCATCCTGCATGACGCCGATAATCCGGCCTTGGTCTATGAGGTCATCAATCTGCGGGGCAAGAGCGCGGAGTCCTACACCAGATCGCAACGCAGACAGATAAAACACCGTACAAAGGTCTGGGAAAGGCGGCTGAAGCATTTGGCCGCGGCGGGTGCGAAGGCCGGTGCCCTTTCCGCCGAGGATCGTGCCTTGAGGCAGCATATTATCGATGTGGCCGGCAAGGATGCCCTCGACGGCATAGCCGATCGGGTTCGCGGGCAACGTGGGTTGCGTGAACGGTTTCGCCAGGGGTTGGAGATCAGCGGCCGTTACGATCGCGCCTTCCGCGAGGTGTTCCGCCAAGAGGGGGTACCGGAGGATTTGGTCTATCTCCCCCATGTCGAATCCTCTTATCAAAACCGCGCCCGCTCGTCGGTGGGTGCGGCCGGCATGTGGCAATTCACCCGTTCGGCGGGACGGCTGTTCATGAAGATCAACCGCGCGGTGGATCAGCGTATGGACCCGGTCGCCGCCGCCCGCGGCGCGGCCCGCTATCTGCGAGAAGCCTACGATTTATTGGGTAGCTGGCCGTTGGCCATCACCTCTTATAATCACGGGATCCGCGGCATGATGCGCGCCAAGAATGAATTCGGCTCCGATTTTGGCCGCATCTTCGAAGAATACGATTCCCGGACCTTTGGCTTTGCCTCGCGCAATTTCTACGCTGAATTTCTCGCCGCGCGGGACATTGCCCGCAATCGCAATCAATATTTTCCCAACGGTCTGCAGATGCAGCAGCCGATGGAATTGGACAGCGTGGTATTGGAGCGACCGTTTCTCGCGGAACAGCTTGCCCATTATTACGGTCTCAAGCGCAGAAAGTTGGCGAGATTGAATCCATCATGGACGTGGCGTGCCGACCGTAGTTTAGTGGCCATCCCAGCGGGTACCGAAGTATGGCTTCCCGCCGGAACCTTGGGCAAGGTGGTTGAGGCGCTGCCGACGGGGCCCTCGCCGGTGAGTATCTATCATATCGTGCGCGCCAATGAGAGTTTGTCCACCATTGCATCGCATTATGACCTCAGCGTGCGGACCTTACGCGCCCTCAACGATATTTCGCCTCGCCACAACTTGATCCGTGTCGGCCAGAAATTACGGGTGCGGGAGGCGGTCGAGCCGGTGGTCAGCAAGAATGATGGTGAGGACAAGGTCATCGTCCACGTGGTGCGTAAGGGAGACAGCCCATGGCTGATCGCCGTCAATTACGGCATTCCGGTCAAGCAGCTGTTGGTCACTAATCAATTGAACCGCCATTCCGTCCTGCAGCCCGGTCAGCGTTTGGACATTCCCGTCAGCCGTTAGTCCTCGCTAAGCGACTCTAAACGGCATTCCACCGCATCACATCTCAAGATACTGCCCTGGTGATACCAGTCACCCAATACCATGCGACGCGCGGCGTGGTGTTCAACCTCGAAGTCATGAATAGCCGGGCGGTGGGTGTGGCCGTGAATTAGGCGATGAACTCCATGACGG
>CAYWIQ010000142.1:0-6516 GCA_964458405.1 uncultured Chromatiaceae bacterium | reverse complement strand
ACCGATAAAGCGCGTTAAGATGACGATCAAGAGCCGGATGTGCAATGTGCGGCAGTATTTTGGTGATGTGCCGCGCATTAGGGGAAAACCTATTCGGCATGTATTTCCACGTTTCCCCGTTCTAAATAAGCCCCGCATAGGGGCTGCCCGCCAAGGTTATTATATGTTTCACGGCGGTGATTCCTCGGTTTACCTGTTGAGCCGACCAAGGGCTCGGTCGAGTAAGTCTATTTTTAGATCTATAGCAAAATGGAGTCAAGTCAATGTCAAACGAGAGGAGGCATTTTATGGATTTGGAAAATCGCAATGGCGGAAGAGTATCGGCGTCCGCTGCCGATATGCCCATGCTTGACGAATCCGGGATCCAAGAATTGTTCCGCTCGGCTAAGTCAGTGCATTATGCGGCAAAAGATAACGTATACGCCGAAGGTGGCGATGCGAACGCAGTGATCGTCATCCGCAGCGGTATGATCAAACTTATCAGCCATCTACCCAACGGCAGGGCACGCATCGTACGCGTTCATTCCAGAGGGGCGTGGTTAGGGCTGGGCGGCGTGCTGGGTCGGCCCTACGAACATACCGCCATCGCAGTGGAAGACACTGATGCCTATCGTATTCCGGTGAATGAAATCATGCGAATGAAATCGGATAATCCCGACTTGTATTGCCGTTTGCTCGAATGCTGGTTCGACTATTTGCAGGAGGCGGATCTGTGGATAGCTGAATTTTCAACCGGTAGCGTCAAAGCGCGGGTCGCTCGTTTAGTGAATTTTCTTTCGGAAATCGAAGACACGGTATTATCAGGCGAGGTCAAGCTGTTGACCTGCGAAGAGATGGCTGAAATTCTGGGGGCGACGCCGGAGAGCGTGAGTCGTGTGCTGGCCGAATTCAAGCGCAGTAACATCCTGTTCCCCTCAAAATTGCATACCGATGCATTTTATCAACGCAACACCAAGGCGCTGGACGTCATAGCCCGGCATTGACGCCGTTATGTGGAAGGCACTATAGCTTAAACGTGTCTAAGCATTCCCGTTTCCGTTGAAACCCGTCAGGAGGCTCGCCAAATCGTCTGCGTGCTCTTCTTCGACGGCCAATATGCCTTCCATCATGCGGCGTGTAGTGGGATCATTGTCGCCGAGAAATTTGATCATATCCCTGTAAATGTCGATGGCGATGCGCTCGGCGATGAGATCTTCTTTGATCATCTCCATGAGCGAGTCGGCCGCCTTATATTCCGAATGCGAACGTGAGGTCAGTTCAGCCGGGGAAAAATCCGGCTCGCCATCGAGTTGGACGATGCGCTGTGCGATCTGATCGGCGTGAGCTTGCTCATCATTGGCATGTTGTAGAAACTCGTTCTCTACACCCTGGGCATTGATACCGCTTGCCATGAAGTAGTGGCGCTTGTAGCGCAATACGCATACTAGTTCGGTAGCGAGGGCTTCGTTCAACAGTTTCAGTACGGTTTGTCGGTTTGCATTATAGCCGTCGGTAACCGCACCTTGTTCGATATGATGCCTGGCGCGGTTGCGTATGGCTCGAATATCCGTAATAAAGCTCTTTTCTTGCATTTGTAGATCCCTTCCGGTAAGGCTGCTTGATTTGAATATCTCGATCCTCTAAGCCAGCTTGGCAGTCAGACTTTGCCAAAACGCCATCGCCGGGTCATTGACGATCGTCAATCCGGTTCCAGTGGCGGCGTGCTACAGTAACTGCGCGATACTTCAATGCCAGTGTGGTTGGGGATGCGGCATCAAATAAGAGAATGCATTCGCGTTGCTGACGAAACCATAGGTAGTATTCATGCGGAATGAGAACAGCAAACCGGAAACCAGCGGTGAGGAGCGGGAACACAAGGATGACGAACTGTTCAGTAATCCCATGCAAAGGGGATTCGAGAAGATCCTGAGTCCCTTTCAGGAATTCATTCGCGATACAACGACGGCGAGCGTGTTACTGCTGATTTGCACGATTGCCGCGTTGATGATCGCCAACTCGCCGTTGAGTGCGGAGTATCGTGCGCTATTACAAACGCATGTTGGCGTCATCGCCGGTGATGTTAGTTTCAGCAAAGACGTACATCATTGGATCAACGATGGTCTCATGGCGCTGTTCTTCTTCATAATAGGCCTGGAAATCAAACGCGAATTACTGGCCGGCGAGTTGCAGAACGCCAGGTTGGCGGTCCCCGTGATCGCCGCCGCGGTCGGCGGCATGATTGCGCCGGCTCTGATCTATGCCGGATTCAATGCCGGCACGACTTCAACCCACGGCTGGGGAATTCCCGTGGCGACCGATACCGCCTTTGCGGTGGGAATTCTTGCCCTGCTTGGGCGCCGTGTTCCCCCGGCTCTGGCCGCATTCCTTACTGCGATGGCCATTATTGACGACATAGGCGCGGTTCTGGTGATCGCCGTATTCTATAGTGACGCGATAAGCTTGCTCCCTTTGTTGCTGGCAGTGGTGTTATTGAGCGGTCTGGTCTTTCTCAATCTCTTGGGAGTACGCCGTGCATTGCCATACTTGCTGGGTGGTGGCATGGTCTGGTTGGCGGTGCTCGAGTCGGGCTTGCACGCAACGGTGGCAGGTGTGCTGGTGGCATTTACCGTGCCGGCGCGGCCGCGACGCGGCCCGTTTTGGTTTTTAGGGCGCACCCGGCGCTTGATGGACAACTTCGAAAAACTTGAAAAAAGCAAGGCGCGAAACGGCCAAGGCGAGGCCGGAATCCTGGCGGCGGCGGATCAGCATGCGGTCGTCGAGCGAATCAAGAAAACAACCCATGAAGTTACGACTCCACTGCAATTGTGGGAGCGTACCCTGGAAAGCCCCGTGGCCTTATTTATCTTGCCGGTGTTTGCCTTAGCGAATGCCGCTGTACCGGTGAAGCTTTCGACCTTGCCGGCGTTGCTGACCGATCCCATTACGCTGGGTATTGTGCTGGGGTTGGTGGTGGGCAAGGTGGTGGGTATCAGCGGGTTTTGCTGGCTGGCGTTGAAGTCCGGTATCGGCGAACTTTCTGCATCGATGAATTTCAGGCATGTGATCGGCATCGGCCTGCTCGGCGGCATGGGCTTTACCATGTCGATATTTATTGCAGGGTTGAATTTCGAGGCATCACCGGGGCAATTGTTGACCGCCAAGAGCGCTATCCTGTTGGCGTCCTTGATCGCCGGTATCCTCGGTTATTTGTGGTTGTATGTGGTTTCATCTCGGAGATTCGGTATGGCGGGAAACTCTCTCCGCCAGGCCGGGTGAGATTACGGATCCATGTCACGCTTCACTCTAATAAGGCTTACCCCATCTCGACCAGAGCCACCAGCGGCAGGTGGTCGGAGGCCACACGGGCCAATGTACTGTTATGAGTCTCGACTCTTTTCAGCCGTGACGGTGGATGTACCCAGATACGGTCCAGCGCAAAAAGAGGAAAGCCGGCGGGAAAAGTACGGCGACGTTGCGAGATCGGAAACACGCGCTTTAGCCAGCGAAGCGGCCGTCCCCATAGAAACCATTCGTTAATATCACCCATGAGGATAGTCGAGTTTGCGTTTTCAATCTCCAGCAGTCTCAGGATGTGACGAATCTGATGCCGGCGTTCGGAGGGACTCAAGCCGAGATGAGTCACGATCAAATGGATCTTTTGTCCCTGCCAGACGAGATCCATATCGAGTGCGCCCCGGGGTTCGCGCCCTGGCACGGTGAGGTCGACGCGCCGTGTGTTAACCACCGGCGCGCGAGTCAGTACGGCGTTGCCGTAGCGTGAATCGGGTTTTAGGACGGTCGGTCCGGCAATCGGGGTAAGTCCGGTATTTTCGGCGAGATAAGCAAGTAGGTTTAATGCCGCATTACTGTGCAATTCCAGTTCCTGAAGCGCGACGATATCGGCATTCATTTCCATGAGAACCGATAATATTCTTTCGGGCAAGGCGATCCCGTCTGTGCCGATGCTGCGATGGATATTGTAGGTTGCCACTTTGATATGTCTGTCAGTATTGTTAGGCAATATGGAGTCCTTCCGCTAGGTGGAATGCGGGATATCCCGCGAAGTCATAGCGCGTGTTCTCAACCAATGTCGTAGTAGGAACGCGACAACAACGATTGCGGCCATCACCAGCGCCAGCGTCGTGAAATGGGCGAGATCCGGTGACTCCACGCTTGCGGCGATTCTATCGGTGAAGAAGGCTATGGCTATGATGCCGGGTGCCATGCCGATACCGGTGCCGAAAAGAAAGTCGCGGAAACGGATATGGGATGCGCCGGCCACCATGTTGATGACGGTAAATGGAGCGACCGGGATCAGGCGCACGGCGATTACCGCCAAGATACCACGTCGCGCTAAACGCTGGCTCAAGGCGTTGAGGCGCGAGCCCGCTAATTGGCGCACCATGTTGCGGCCGAGAATCCGGCCGAGGCCGAAGCTGATTAACGCGCCGAGCATGGAGCCGCCGAAGGCATAGGCAAAGCCCGGCCAGGGGCCGAAGGTGAGCACGGTGGTGATCACCAGCAAAGTTATGGGAATGGCGATGATACTGCCGATTATATAGCCGGCCAGGATAAATAATGGAATCGCCGGAGTTTCTTTGATGTGCTGTACAGCGTGGTACAGCGTGCCGATGTTCAGCCATTGATTTAGCGGCGTCCAGCGCCACGCGGCGGCCAGCCCCGACAGCGCCAGCAGCAAGGCGATCCACTGGCCTATCCGGCGTCTCGCCGAAGGCAATTCGGAGTCGTCCACGAAGTGGCGCATAAACTCATCCGGGTCGACGGGGCGTTCCGGATCGATCATTTCCGCGGTAGTTATATCGATCTTTGTATCCGGATGATCGCCAATGGGTAATGGATATAGGCTGCGGCCCTCGCTGCGTAGGGTCTCGATGCCAGCAATTGGTGAATCCTGTATCTTTACCGCAGAGGCAACGGTTTGTGGTGCGCAGTTGAGATGCTCACTCAGCAGCCGGTTGCGAATGTTGGCGATGGCGCCTTGAATCCGCCGGTCGTCACAGGCCTCTATGGCTAAATCGCACTCGCTGTCTAGGCCCATGGAGCGGTTGTTGAGGTTGGCCGACCCGATGCGTATCAACTCATCGTCGATCACTAAAATCTTCGCGTGGAGGTTAATCGCCTGATCGCCTTGCCCCGGAACATGGGGGTAATAGACTCGAAATCGGCCGTGGCGGTCGGATTGCCGCAGCCGCTGGATTAAGCGTTCACGCATGATATCCATAGTACTTTGCGACAACCAACCGTCTGTCATCAAGGGCAGCAACAGCACGATTTCGGGGCCTGTATCTTCTTCGAGGCGATGCGCTAGGGCTTCACCGATGCGGCCGGATGTGAAGTACTGATTCTCGATGTAGATTAAACGGCGCGCTGCGGCGATAGCGTCCAGATACAGCGTTTCGACTTCGCGCACTTCAGGATGGTCGCGGTATTGCGCTTCGGTGCGCGCAATAGCGACCGTCACATCGGTCAAATCGGGTTGCAGATCCGGCGGCCAAGGATCGCTTCCCGAGCGAGACTGGGGGAGAACATGGCGTCCGGTACGTGCCCAACGCTGTCGGGTCAATTCACCTAATGCTGCCGCTGCATCGCCGGAAACAGCCATCTGTGCGTCGTGATATGGTCGATGCGCCCGACCATCGCTATCGCGGTGTGGATCAAAAGGCCGATGTTCATGGGTGTCCCACCGGCCTTTGGTAATATCCATTCCACCGGCAAAGGCGATCGCATCGTCGATGACCACAACTTTTTGATGGTGCGACGCGCCAATAGGGTGGTTGTCATCCAGGCAGAATCGCAACCGGCGATTTGATTTCCAGTTGAACTTATAGATCGGCATAAATTCCCGGTCGGTTGCGTAGATCATAGCGAAATCCCAATCGAGAATGCTGGCCTGCAATCCGGGGCGGTTCTTTAAAACCGCATTCAGCAGATCGCCTAATCGTTCGGGCCAATGCGATGCCGGGGTAGAGCCACGGATGAGTTCGAATCGGCTGTCAATATCCCAAGCCACTATTTGAATAGTGTGTTGCGCCCGGGTTATGGCGTTATACAGCGTGCGGAAGTAGTCGTCGCCGTCAACCAGAATGGCAACGCGATCAGCGTGTTCGAGGCGCCAGCAATTGCGGCCTGGTTTGAGGATTCTATGTTCATTCATGGTCTATATATCTGGAAGCTGCTGTTATTGCGGGCACAATGGTGCCGTTGAATTCCGATTTTCAATTTCGCAGTAGCGCTTTATGAGATGATTTCCAGCGCCTGATACGTGGACTAGGCTGTCAAAACCGGGCATCCATATAACGTGCTGAAATTCAATCGCAATTCATTTATTAAATTCCAAATCGAAGAATCTGAACTATAGGGGTTATGAATATCGAGGGCATTGAAATCCATCAATGATGATGTATGGGGTGTTTTCTATGTTGGCGTCGCCGCATTTGGAAGACGTGGGAAAGGAGTCTTATGGAGGGGATTGATGGATTTCAATGCGGTCCCGCTAGTTGAGAATAATATTTGTCG
>CAYWIQ010000141.1:3985-6566 GCA_964458405.1 uncultured Chromatiaceae bacterium | reverse complement strand
GGAATGGTCACGGCAGCTGGACTGGAGCTATTACTCCAAGGGCCCGCTGATCGCCTGGCTCATCGCCCTGTCGGAGGCATTGTTCGGCCACGGCATGTGGCAGGTGCGCCTCCCCGCCTGGCTGGCCTACGATGCGTTGCTATTCCTGATCTTCGCCTTCGCCCGCGACGTATGGGGTAGTCGCGTAGCCGCCTGGTGGGCGGTGATCATCACCTTGTTCACCCCGCTGTATTTCACCTTGGGTCTGGTAATGACCACCGATATCTGGTTGTTCCTGTGCTGGACCGCTGGACTGTGGATGGCGTACCGCGCCCTAATCAAAGAACGAAGCGGTGCCTGGCACCTCGCCGGTATCGCGGTAGGCATAGGTACCCTCACCAAATTGAGTATCGGACTGTTGCCCGCGGCGGTGGGCATTGCCGTGCTGGTCAATCCGGCTTGGCGCCATCATCTCAAGGCCCCACAGTTGTGGTTTGGCTTGATGATTATGGCCTTGTTGATGAGTCCGGTGTTGATCTGGAATGCCCAACACCATTGGGTCATGCTGCATCACGAAGCAGGCCACATCGGACAGACCCATTGGTCACCGGCACGGATGTTATCTTTTGCGATCGGGCAGATCGGTGCCTTGTCGCCGCTGGTGGCGTTGGTGGCGTTAAGCGTGTTATGGCGATTACCTGCCGACAGCGGGCAGCGCTTGTTGTGGGGTTTGTCGCTGGGTTGGATTGGGTTTTTTTTGGTCAAGGCGCTGACTGCCAAAGTGGAATTGAATTGGCCGGCACCGTGTTATATCGGTCTGTTAATCCTGTTCGCCGGACACAGCGCTGATCTGGCGCGCTGGCAACGCCGCACCTTGTTCAGCGGCTTCGGGCTGGCCATCGCCTTGATGGTGATTGCGTACTTTCCCTATCGCTTCGGTTTCACTAACCACCAAGACCCGTTCAAGGATACCAAGGCATGGCGCGAGCCTATCCAGGCTCTGAGTCGTCAGGCGCCGGCGGTGGATTTCATTCTTACCCCCAACTACAAGGTTGCCGCCGAAGTGGCGTTCTACTGGCCCGTTCGCCTCCATGTTTACGTGGCGGGCAGTACCCATCGACGTTTCAATCAACATGATCTGTGGCCCAGCATCGATCGCGAGGCGGGACGTGATGGCTTGTGGGTGAGCACTACACCGGGGGTCCCCGGTGAAATGGAGCGTGCCTTCGCCGGTTGCACACGCTTGCCGCCCGTCAAGGCGATCACTCCCGATGGGAACACCTTGCGTACCCTTTACGCCCGCTATTGCACGCACTATCACGCCATTCCCTGGCCACACCCTTCCACCTATTGACGCCAAAGCGACGCTGCGCCTCCCCCCTTTACCGCCGCCATGATGTGAGCGAAACTTTCCAGGGGAGGGCATACGATGTCCAATCAATATCCTGATAAACAGCAACGCATCTTTGTTTGGGACCTGCCCACCCGGGTCTTTCATTGGCTGCTAGTACTCAGCTACGCGGGGGCGTGGCTGACCTTCGATGACAACCGCTATCTGTACGCCCATGTCTTCGCCGGTTATACCTTCTTCGGCCTGCTGGTCTTTCGCCTGCTGTGGGGCATGGTGGGCAGCCGTTATGCGCGGTTTCACGCCTTCGCCTACGACTGGCCGTCGGTATGGGCCTATCTGCGCGCCTTATTGACGGGCAACGCCGCCCGTCATATCGGCCACAACCCTGCGGGCAGTTGGATGATCTTCCTGATCATCGGATTGGGCTTCGTAGTGTCCATTGCCGGGGTGGTCACCTTGGGCGGCGAGGAACAGCATGGGCCGTTTAAGGGACTGCTGGCCTTCGCCGCCGGCACGAACATCAAAGAGATTCATGAGGGTGCCGCCTGGCTGTTGTTGGCCATGACCGGTCTGCACGTGGTCGGCGTGATCACGGAAAGCTTCCTGCGCCGCGAAAACCTGGTCACGGCCATGATCACCGGCTACAAATTGGGTGACAAGAACGAGGCCGTCAACAGGCCTTATGCCCTCATCGCCGTCGTCATGTTGTTGATGGTGGCGGGATCCGGCTTCGTCTACTTCAAAGGCTATCTCAATGCCGCTCCCAACAGTCCCTTCATCCCCTTCAAGGGTCCGACATTACCTGACAACGCCACTTGGCGCCAAGAATGCGGTGAATGTCATCTCGCCTATCACCCCACCCTGCTGCCCGCCCGATCATGGCGCAAACTCATGGCTGACCAGGACGATCACTTCGGCGAAGACTTGGCGCTGGACCAGGAAACCGTCGCGGAGATCACCGCCTTTCTGGTGAACAACGCCGCGGAAAGCCGCCTGTCGGAACCCGCATGGAAAATCAGCTCCACAACGCCGTCCGATCAGACGCCGCTGCGCATCACCGACACGCCTTACTGGAAGAAGAAACACGAGGACATCCCCGCCGCCATCTGGAAACTTCCCAAGGTAAGAGAAAAAGGCAACTGCGGTGCCTGCCATCTGGACGCCCAACAGGGGACCTTCGAGGACTCGGGCATGCGGTTACCAAAAGCAGGACAATGAAAATTAAGGGCGGTTTAATAGACGCACACTATA
>CAYWIQ010000141.1:0-3975 GCA_964458405.1 uncultured Chromatiaceae bacterium | reverse complement strand
CGCACGGAAAAGGCGATCCGCTGCCGGACATACGTTCACTCTAAGTAGTACTTCGAAATCGAAAGGAGCCAGTCATGATTACCCCCCCGCGAATCCTGTTCGCCGTCGGAGCAGTAGCCGCGCTCTTGTTCACTGCACCGGCCATGGCCGATGAAGATGACGCCGGCAGCGGCGACATGCCCGCCGCTGCCAAGCAATATACCAACGAATGTGGGGCTTGCCATTTCGCTTACCCACCCGGCCTATTGCCCGCCCGTTCCTGGGAGAAATTACTGTCCAATCTCGGCAATCACTTCGGCGAAAACGCCGAACTGGGCAACGATGTCAGACAATCCCTTATTAACTACTTGAAGGACAACGCGGCCGACCAGGTGCATAATCGCCTTTCGCAGAGCATCGCCCGATCCGTGGGCCACACCACACCGCTGCGTATCACCGAAACCGCCTTCTTCCAGCGGGGACATCGCGAAGTCCCGCAACGGCTCGTAAAGGATAACCCTAAGGTCCAATCATTCAGTCGGTGTCCGGTCTGCCATACCCGTGCGAAGCAAGGTTCATTCCGTGAAAATGAGATTACTATTCCGGGATACGGCCGGTGGGATTGATTAAGCAAATATGCAAGACGGCACGATCTGCGCGCTAGGCGGGCTGCCAGGTTATAATGCGTGGAAGGATTAAAGTCGTTCCTTCATAATCCTCCCACTGAGCTCGCCAAATCCACAGTATTGCAAACATCGCATCGTATGCGCGCATAGCGATGTGAGTGGGATCTGTCCGTTATCTGGCTTGATACGAAATACCGAACCGGCAATCAGCAGCGTCGTCTGTTGCCGAATTGCGACAACGCCGAGGCACTGCTGACGGACGTTTTAGACTACAGGTTACGCAAGGCGTCGCCTATCGAAAACACTAAACCATATCATGGTGGCGTCGTTAATCATGATAAGGCTTTGAATTAATTACGGCGCTGTAGGTTTGGCGCAATGCTTGCTTACAAGTTTCTCTTAATAGGCTCTAGGATCATATTGTTACATTTGCCAGGACGCATCATGGAATATCTCATCGCTGTTACGGTTTTCGCCGTATTGTTTTCGGTATTGGTATGTTGGGCCTTGGGCCTCACCTGAACGCGCGCCCCTCCTTGTGCCTTAGAAAAGCAAGGACGGGATATTGATCCCGGTCTCGTGCTCCTGGCGGTAGCGGAAACCAGTACTTAAGCCCTTAATATGCCCAGCGTTGCCTGATTAAAGCGGATCCTCAGGAGCCTCCAAACGGGGCTTGCACCTCACACTCAAGACATGGCATAAACTACCCGCTAAATAGGGTGAGTCCGGCGCAGGGAGACCGCGGTTTACGGGCACATATCACGGAATTTCAACACACTTCGGCCTAAAAGAAGTCATAAGCCAACGACTGAGTGTAGGTATGTCCTTAAGGTTTGCGCTGATCATCGTTATGCTGACAGCCGTGGCGGCCCCACCGGCCCGAGCCGACATTTATTCCTATCGCGACGAAAACGGCGTCCTCAATTTCACCAACATCCGCCCTAACGATGGCCGCTACAAGGTGCGGGTCGCGTACAAGCAGCCCAAGCACCACTACGCGGCGCCGGTCAAGCCGGTCGTCTATAACAACGATCTCCGACCCCAGACCCTATCCCCCCGCTTGGAGACCATCGTCAATAACGTCTCCCAATTCTTCTCCGTGGACAAATCGCTGGTCCAAGCGGTCATTCATGCCGAATCCGATTTCGATCCTCACGCCGTTTCTCCCAAAGGTGCCTTGGGCCTGATGCAACTCATGCCGGAAACCGCGCAGCGTTACGGCGTGCACGATATCTTCGACCCCGAACAGAACATCATCGGCGGCGTGCACTACCTGAGTGACTTGCTGGAGACCTTCGATCAAAACATTCGCCTTGCCGTGGCCGCCTACAACGCCGGCAAGAATGCGGTACTGCGCTATGGCGGCGTGCCGCCCTTTCCCGAGACCGAGCGCTACGTCAACAAGGTCATGCAGCTCAATTCACACTACGGCAATATTTAAGTCGGCAATTTACACCTTCGGCGTAGAAGGGCAATGCTATACTTGCCCGCCATGCTGACCTATCCCAACATCGACCCCGTCGCCGTTCATATCGGACCAATCAAGGTTCATTGGTACGGCATCATGTATCTGATCGGATTCGGCACCGCCTGGTGGCTGGGACAACGGCGCGCCATGCGTCCGGACTCCGGCTGGACCGGTCAGCAGGTAAGCGATCTCATCTTTTACGGCGCCTTGGGGGCGGTACTGGGCGGGCGCATCGGTTATGTGCTGTTTTACGACTTGCCGGTGTATCTGGCCGATCCGATCCGCATCTTCGAAGTCTGGGAAGGCGGCATGTCATTCCACGGCGGCCTGATCGGCGTGCTGGTGGCCATGACCCTGTATAAACGCCACATCGGCAAGACCTTCTTCGAGGTTACCGACTTCCTGGCACCACTGGTCCCCATCGGGCTCGGCGCCGGTCGTCTGGGCAACTTCATCAACGGCGAACTGTGGGGCAAAGTCTCCAACGTACCGTGGGCCATGGTCTTTCCCACCGGCGGCCCCTTGCCGCGCCACCCATCGCAATTGTACGAGGCCTTTCTGGAAGGCCTGACGTTATTCATCATCCTGTGGTGGTTCTCCAGTAAACCCCGGCCGCGCATGGCGGTATCGGGCCTGTTCCTGTTGGGCTACGGGGTATTCCGGTTTGCGATTGAATTCGTGCGCGTGCCCGACGCACAATTGGGCTATCTGGCCTTGGGCTGGATCACCATGGGCCAGATCCTCTCCACGCCGCTGATCATCGGCGGCGCGCTTCTGTTGGGGTTGGCGTATCGCAAGCCGCATTGACGACATTGCGGTACAATTAAACTATGCAGCAATACCTCGAGCTAATGCGCCACGTCAAAAACCGCGGCGTGCGCAAGGAAGACCGCACCGGTACCGGTACATTGAGCGTGTTCGGTTATCAAATGCGCTTTGACCTGGGTGCCGGTTTTCCCATGGTCACCACCAAGAAGTTGCACCTGCGTTCCATCATCCACGAGCTGCTGTGGTTCCTGCGCGGCGAGACCAATACCCGCTACCTGCGCGACAACGGTGTTACCATTTGGGACGAGTGGGCCGACGCCGACGGCGAACTGGGCCCGATCTACGGTTACCAATGGCGCTCCTGGCCGGCACCCGGCGGCGGGCACATCGACCAGATCCGGCAGGTGGTGGACCAGATCAAACACAACCCCGATTCGCGACGCCTAATCGTCAGCGCCTGGAATGTGGCGGACATCGAACGCATGGCACTACCGCCCTGCCACGCCTTTTTCCAATTTTACGTGGCGGACGGCAAGCTATCGTGCCAACTCTACCAGCGCAGCGCCGATATCTTTTTGGGCGTGCCTTTCAACATCGCCTCCTATGCCCTGCTGACCCTGATGATCGCCAAGGTGTGCGGCCTGCGACCCGGTGAATTCATTCACACCCTGGGCGATGCCCATCTCTACCTCAATCACTTGGAACAAGTGGATACCCAATTGGCACGCAAACCTTTTCCATTGCCGCTCATGGCGCTTAATCCCGCGATAGACTCCCTATTCGATTTCCGCTATGAGGATTTCGAGTTGCAGGGCTATCAGCACCATCCCCCTATCAAAGCCCCGGTAGCGGTATGATGGTTATGGCTCGGTGTTGTTACAATCATCGCTTGTGACACACCGGTGAAGGTTGCGCTACTAGGCCCGCTATGATCATCTCTCTCATCGCCGCCATGGGCGAAGGTCGCGTTATCGGCATTGAAAACCGCCTGCCGTGGCGTTTGCCCGCCGACATGAAGCACTTCCGCGCCCTCACCCTGGGCAAGCCGGTACTGATGGGCCGCAAAACCTTCGAGTCCATCGGCAAACCGTTACCCGGTCGCACCAATATCGTTGTCTCCCAAGATCCGGCGTT
>CAYWIQ010000140.1:0-6567 GCA_964458405.1 uncultured Chromatiaceae bacterium | reverse complement strand
AGCAAACCCACCGAGATCATCGGCGAGGCGCCGGCCATGCAGGAGGTATTCCGCGCCATCGGCCGCCTGTCGCGCTCCAACATCACGGTGCTGATCAACGGCGAATCCGGCACCGGTAAGGAACTGGTGGCGCGGGCCCTGCACCGCCACAGCCCGCGCTCCGACAAACCGTTCATCGCCTTGAACACCGCCGCCATCCCCCGCGACCTGCTGGAGTCGGAATTGTTCGGCCACGAACGCGGCGCCTTCACCGGCGCCACCGCCGCGCGGCGCGGCCGCTTCGAACAGGCCGACGGCGGCACCCTGTTCCTGGACGAGATCGGCGACATGCCGCCGGAATGCCAAACCCGCCTGCTGCGGGTACTGGCCGACGGCGAGTTCTATCGAGTGGGCGGCCAGACGCCTATCCAAGTGGACGTGCGCATCATCGCCGCTACCCACCAGAACCTGGAGGAACGGGTCAAGGCCGGACTGTTCCGCGAAGATCTCTTTCACCGCCTCAACGTGATCCGCATCCATCTGCCATCGTTGCGGGAACGGCGTGAAGACATCCCGACCCTCACCCGCCATTTTCTCCTGCAGGCCGCCCAAGAACTGGAGATGGAACCCAAGCTCCTGCGTCCCGAAGTGGGTGATTACCTGAGCCGCCTCGACTGGCCGGGCAATGTTCGCCAACTGGAAAACACCTGCCGCTGGTTGACGGTGATGGCCTCGGGCCGCGAGATCCACATCGACGACCTGCCGCCGGAATTGAAAACCCAAATGGCGCCGTCCGCCGACAGCGATTCCTGGGAGGAGACACTGCGCCACTGGGCGGAACGCCGGTTGTTCAATGGCGAAAGCGGTCTACTCAACACCGCCACGCCCACCTTCGAACGGGTGATGATCGAAACCGCCCTCAAACAGACCGGCGGCCGCCGCCAGGACGCCGCCCGTCTGCTGGGCTGGGGGCGAAACACCCTCACCCGCAAGATCAAGGAACTGGGCATGAGTGACGAGGAGGACGTCGGGGCGGAAGAGTAAGCAACACCCGGCACTCGGTAAAGCGCAAATAATTGCTATGACGTCATTCCGGCGCACACCGGAATCCAGTATCCTTACGCTGCACATAACCCTCGTTATCTCCACCACCGCAGGATTGAAGGGCTTAGAACTCACCGCACTCCAATGTTCCATGTCGTCCTCTATCAACCGGAGATCCCACCCAACACCGGCAACGTCATCCGCCTGTGCGCCAACAGCGGCGCGCGGCTGCATCTGATTCGACCCTTGGGATTTGAACTCGACGATAAACGCCTGCGCCGCGCCGGGTTGGATTATCACGAATACGCTCGCGTGCAGGCGCACGATTCCGTGGAAGACTTCATCGCCGCGGCCGAGCCACCACGGCTGCTGGCCTGTTCCACCCGCGGCGGCACCGCCTACGGCGACGTACATTACCGGCGCGGCGACGCACTGCTGTTCGGTCCGGAGACCCGCGGCCTGCCCGCGGCGCTGTTGGAGAGCCTGCCGCCCGAACAACGACTGCGCATCCCCATGCTGCCCGACAACCGCAGCCTGAACCTGTCCAACGCGGTAGCCATCATCCTCTATGAAGCGTGGCGCCAGAACGGATACGCCGGCGGGAGTTGATCCTTACAGCCAGCCGCGGCGCTTGAAGTACCAGTAGGGACTGATGCCGCTCAACACCATCAACACCAGTGCCAAGGGATAGCCGAACGACCAGTGCAGTTCCGGCATCAAACGGAAATTCATGCCGTAGATACTGGCGACCAGGGTCGGCGGCATGAACACCACCGCCGCGATGGAAAAGATCTTGGTAACCTTGTTCTGATCGATGTTGATGAAGCCCTGAATGGCGTCCATGAGAAAGTTCACCTTATCGAATAGGAACGAAGTGTGGGGCAACAGCGACTCCACGTCGCGCAGCACGTCGCGGATGCGCGCCACCTGCTCGTCTTCCAAGCGCATGCTGCGCAGGATGAACGACAGGGCGCGCTGGGTGTCCAGCAGACTGAGGCGCGCCTTGCCGCTGATGTCCTCGTAATGAGCGATGTCGGCCAGCAATAGATCCAGGTCCTTTTCGCTGCGGCGCAGCACCTTTTCACTGGTGGATTCCAGGCTGGTATACACCGATTCCAAGACGTCGGCGAGCCGATCCACCTTGGTGGTGAACATCGACAGCAGGATGGACATGGCATCGCCGAAATCCCCGGGCTGGTTGCGTGCCCGCAGCCGGAATAGCCGAATGGTGGTCAGCTCCTGGGAATGGATGGTGAACAAGCGGTTGTCCTTGACCACACAGGCCACGGTGACATTGACCGGCGTCTCCTCATAGTCATCGAGGAAAAAGGAATGGACGTGCAGACCGTCGTCATCCTCGAAAAACCGCGCCGTGGCCTCGATCTCCTCCATGTCCTCGCTGTCGGGGAGGCGAACGCCATAGACCTCCTTAATCCGGGCGCGAATCTCGGCGGTGGGTTCCACGATGTCGACCCACATGGCATCGGCGGACAACTCGTCCGGCTCGCCGGAGGTCACCTGCTCCAATCGCCGATTGTTAAATCGAAATGCCGTCAGCATGCCGCACCCCTGAATGTTGGGTAATGCCTGGAAAAAGAGAAAGGCTTCGCGTCCCTCGACACAAACTGCAAGCGCAAAACGCGGGGAATTATACAGGAACCAACGGGGCTGACGACACCTCGCCGTGATTCGGCGACGGCGATTATCCTATACGGCCGTACACCAACAGATGGCGATCGGAGATCTCGGCGACGCTGAGAGCGTCGAGGCCGGCGGCGCGCAATTGTTCCGTCACCTCGTCGACCCGATAGGCCGCCAGCAGGGAATGGTAGAAATCGTGACGCAGGACATCCGGTTCGCCCGCCGCGTATTCCTCCATCAAGCTCTGGGCCTGCTCACGGCTGGCGGGTCGCATGAGGTCCATGATGAACACCCGCGCGCCGGGATTGGCGTATTGATTCAAGGTATCCCATATCACCATGGGATCGCGCAGGTGGTGGAGTAGGCTATTACTGATGACCGTGTCATAACCGCCCAAGGGCAACACCGCCCCGGGCAGGTAGCCTTCGATCAGCCGCACCCTATCACCCAACCCTTCCTGCTCCACTCGACGCAGACCGTGGGCCAGCATCGCCGCAGCGCCGTCGACACCGTGCACCTCGCAGTTAGGGAAGGCATGAACAAAACGGATGGAGATATCACCGGGACCGCAACCCAGATCCAGTACCGCACCCGCCACCTCCTCATCGGGAAAGGTTTCGCGGAACAGCTCGATGAATCGCGAATGGGGCTGTTCAAAATCGGCGAAGGCATAGGCCGCCGCCTGCTCGGCCTCGTTCATCAGCTCGGGTTCGGGGATACGTTCCATAGTCTTATCGCTTGTGCTCATATTACATTTGATAAGGAAATATCAAAATTAACGCCTGGATTCCGGATCTGCGCTACGCTTCGTCCGGAATGACGGTAAAGAAAGTTCAGCGAATTTTCCTGGGGTCTCGTCATTCCGGCGCAAGCCGGAATCCAGTCTCTCTTTAGCTCGAAATATCTTAGTCGATTCAATCACAACAAGGTCTCATACAAATCCCGCCAGTCCGGATTTTCCTTTTCAATCAGCTCCAACTTCCATTGGCGCTGCCATCCCTTGATTGATTTCTCACGCCGAATGGCCTCCAGCATTAACTCATGCTGTTCATACCATACCAGCGAATGGACACCGTAGCGTTTGGTAAAACCATCGACCGTATCATTCTTATGCTCCCAGACCCGTTTGATAAGGTCGGAGGTGACGCCCACATACAACGTACCGTTGCGACGACTGCCCAACAAATAGACGCAGGGTTGCTTCGAGGTCATTCCTTAACCTCCTTAAGGTCTTTCCTAGACCCTGGATTCCGGATCTGCGCTACGCTTCGTCCGGAATGACGGCACGGGAGATCCGACTGAACTTTGTACTCCGTCATTCCGGCGCAAGCCGGAATCCAGAAATTCTTCATGCTACGCCAATCCGGATTTATTCCGGCAGCACACTCTCCCCGCGCATCAAATCCTCGATACTCTCCCGGGCCCGCACCTCATGAACCTCGCTGCCGTCCACCAGCAACTCCGCCGCCCGCGGCCGCGAGTTGTAGGTGGAACTCATGCCGAAGCCGTAGGCGCCGGCGGAGCGTACCGCCAATAGATCGCCGGGCTCGATGCACAACGGCCGGTGCTTGCCGAGAAAGTCCCCGGTCTCGCATACCGGCCCCACCACGTCGTATTCGCTGAGATCGCCGTCACGTTCCACCACCGGCACGATGGCCTGCCAAGCGTCATACAAGGCGGGACGAATCAGGTCGTTCATGCCCGCATCAACGATGGCGAAATTTTTATGCGGGGTGTGCTTGAGGTATTCGACGCGGGTGAGCAACACCCCGGCGTTGCCGACGATGGCGCGACCCGGCTCGACGATCACCTTGAGCCTGCGGCCGCTTAACCGTTCCCGCAGCGCCGTGGCATACACCTCGGGACTGGGGGGCGTCTCGGCGTTATAGGTGATACCCAGACCGCCGCCGATGTCGAGATGGCGCAAAACGATGCCCGCCTCCGCCAATTGATCGATCAACGCCAGCACCCGCTCCAAGGCGGCGACGAACGGTGCGGTGTCGGTGAGCTGTGAACCGATGTGGCAGTCCACGCCGATGACTTCGATATGGGACAAGGCGGCGGCATGGTGGTAGAGCTGCGGCGCTGCGGCGATGTCGATGCCGAACTTGTTCTCCTTGAGTCCGGTGGAGATGTAGGGATGGGTCTTGGCGTCGACGTCGGGATTGACCCGCAACGACACCGGCGCGCGCCGACCCAGTTTTCCCGCCACGGCGTTGAGCCGGTCCAGTTCCTCTGCCGATTCCACGTTGAAACAATGAATCCCCACCGCCAGGGCGCGCTCCAACTCGTCGGCGCGTTTACCCACCCCGGAAAACACCACCTTGGCGGGATCGCCGCCGGCGCGCAGCACCCGCTCCAACTCGCCGACCGAGACAATATCGAATCCCGACCCCAGCCGGGCCAGGACATTGAGTACCGCCAGGTTGGAATTGGCCTTCACCGCATAGCACACCAGGTGATCCTGCCCGCCCAAAGCGTCGTCGAAGGCCCGCCAGTGGCGTTCGATGGTGGCACGGGAATAGACATAACAAGGCGTGCCGTAACGCGCGGCAACGGCGTCCAAATCCACATCTTCGGCATACAGACGGCCGTCGCGGTAATCAAAGTGGTCCATGAAACATCTGTCTTTCGTGAATACGTTGGCAATTATGCAAATGCTACCATCCCCCGCCCCCAGCGGCACTACTCCCGTCCCGACACAACGGCCAGCAAGCCGCCCGGGGCATTCACTGTAAAATGGCTGTAACTGCGGAGATTCACCATGGCAGCCGCGAAATGAAAACACACCGGGATCGTTTGATCTTGCCCCGCGAATAGCGCTGTGACTAAAACGTCATACGCCGCAGCGTCCTATCGCCATCGATAAAGTGATGTTTCAACGCGGCCAGCACGTGAATCGCGATCAAGGCCGCGCAGCCGTAGGATACGTAATAGTGCGCATCGCCCAACCAGTCCCGGGTACCCTTACTCACCGCACCGATATTCGGAATGGTGATCAGGTCATATAACTTCACCGCTTCGCCGTTGGTGGCAACAAATAAAAAACCGCTGACGGGGATCATCACCATGGCGGCGAGAAATGACCAACGCACCGCAGTGGCGATCAGCCGTTCCCAGGATGCGAGGTCCGGTAACCAACCGGGGTTGGGACTGAACAACATCCACACCCATTTGAGCGGAATCAACACAAACAAACTCAAACCCAACGCCTCGTGCAAATCCAGTAAGCGCCAATACAGCACGTCCTCATCGCTGAGCCTGACCATGTACCAACCCACGCCGATCAGCCCGATGATGACCACGGCGATCCACCAGTGCAGGACCTTCGAAATCAACCCGTAGGCTTCCGGCGTATTTCTGATCTGCATGACGCTACTCAAATCGAGCCTTGGCCTGGGATTTTGCAGCAAGTGCCCGGCGGACAATCCCAACCCCGGCAATTGCCCAATCCACAACCGCCTGGTCCCCAGCTTAACCGCTTGGAGAGGGTCTTTCTAACGGCATTACAATGTTTTACATAGCCACACTAAACTTTGGGGAAATTTCATTGTCAATAATATAGGTAACCCGTGCCGCGACCGAGGCGCGAGCGGTACATGTGCCTGCCACTTTTAACCCCCTGTCGCGGTTTGTGCAATTAACTTGCGAGTCCCTTATGGAACCAAGAACAAGATTGACAGTTATCGCCCAAGGCAATGCCGCCGAACCTCTCGCAACCCTAGGAGTGCCATGAAGAGGAACGACTCGCCATCTCCCTCGACGGTTCCCCCCATCGACTCCGCCATCCCGTGCAAAAGTACGGGCGCGGTCATGGTCACCCGCCGCCCCTGCAGCGGTTCGACCTACACCGCACAACGCCGCGTTTGGGTACGACCCGGCAATGCGCACGCCTCTCGCCGT
>CAYWIQ010000139.1:0-6571 GCA_964458405.1 uncultured Chromatiaceae bacterium | reverse complement strand
AGCTTTGAGCGGGCCGGCGACAGGAATTGTTGGTGATACCATCAGTGTTAATGATACAGTCCTCAACATCAAAGATATCGCAGCTAAGAAGGATAGAGACAGTGGTGCCTTCAAGGTAGGCTATTATCTTGCCGATGGTAGCAGTGGTACGGCCGATCTGACTCCGAGTCACCTTATCCCATTGAACGTGCAACGTGACGTTTCCAATCTGGCACCAGGGGAAACGAGTTCGGCGACTACAGTAATAACGATTCCCGATGACAATTCAGTCGTGGAGGGGACATACTACCTGGTGGTGAAAGCGGATGACGTTAGCGGCGATCCGGGCGGTGCCGGCGTGGTGGCTGAAGCTGATGAGACCAACAACATATTAGCGGCCGGTTCGACGATTGCCATCAGTGCCAATAAGCCGGACCTCGCCATTACGGCGTTCAGTGGCCCGAGCAGCATTACCCGCGATTCACCGGTCGAAGTTAATCTGACCATAAGCAATTTGACATCTGTCGCTACATCAACCGTTGCCAGCTCATTCCATGTTGGGGTGTACCTGTCCACTGATTCGACCATAACGACTTCAGATACCCCGCTCACGTATGTCTCAGGTACTCCCCTTACCGTAACCAACGTGGCGGGTGGCGGCACATATTCCATGACAACCACGCTTACCGTTCCGTCGTCGGGGCCGGGTAGTGTTCCTGCAGGGACTTATTACCTGGGGGCTATAGTGGACGACGACCCCGCCACGGGTGGGGGCGCCGTGCCCGAAACCGATGAAACCAATAATACCGCCGTGATGAGCGGGGCAAGCTATAGCACCTTGCTTACTACCAATACGGATTTTGTCCCTGGATTGTCGGTGTCCGGAAGTATCCAAGTCGGGGTGGCCGGTAAAGGGAACGGTGCGCGAGTCATTCTTGCCCAATCGTCTGTGGTGTGGGTAAATAATAATGCATGGAAAGGGCCTGTTTATGCATACTCGTCCCCCGCACTTTTTGACCTGAATGGAGATGGTGTGCTCGATTTGATGGTGGGCGATTCTGGCGGCGTGGTTCACGGTTATGAGAACACGGGAACTGTGACCAACCCTGTATGGAGCTCGACCACAGCCAGCCAGGGTTGGGATATTGCTCAACCTTCTACGACGGCTTGTCCGGGTTTTGGTGATAGTAGGTCAAACACCTATGCTAAACCGACTATAGGCGATCTCAATAATGACGGGATTCCGGACATTATGATGGTAGGCTATCGCTTCGGTATTTGTGCCTATGAAAATACGGGCGGAACTTCTGGGCCGGTGGTGTGGACGCGTCAGTCTGCATGGGATGTCCCTAACAACTCCCCCCTAAATTTTTCGAATAATTACCCTTCTCCTGCCCTGGGTGACCTGAATGGGGACGGCAAGCCTGATCTCGTAATAGGCTCATCTAGCGGCGCCGTCTATTACGCCTATGAGAATACTGGAACGGCGACGGCGCCTCAGTGGACCTATAACTCCGCATGGAATTATACTGCCAATGTTCCGCTGAGTAGACCATCCGTGGCAATGGTGGATCTAAACCGCGACGGCAAGCTCGATATGATGATAGGCTTCGGCAATGGCGGCACTCAGTACATAAGAAATACGGGGACGACCACCTCCCCCAGTTGGGCGCTAACGACCTCTGGGAATGTGTCTAGTAAAGGCTCCTATGCGGATCCAGCGCCTGGTGATTTGAATGCTGATGGGAAGATAGATCTTCTAATCGGCACTTCAACGCAAACAGCGGCTGTTCAAAATACAGGCCCTTATTTTGCGAACTCCACTACGGATCCGGACGGGACCTATATATCCAAGGTGATTGATTCGGGTGCCCATGGCGACTTTAGTTACCTGTCGTACATTGTAGATAAACCCACAAATACAAATCTGCTGGTTGACGTCAGAGCAGGCAGCTCGACCGACACCACGGATGCATCGTGGACTCCCTGGTATCAGTCGATTGTCTCGGGTAACACTGGTACTGATCTCGGTCCGCTGCTGGGGTCCAGGCAATATATACAATACCGAGTGAGGATGTTCTCGACGGACAGCACTGTAACGCCTTCTCTGTATAGCATTCAGGCCATCGCGGCTCCCGCCGCGGCTACTGCAATACCGGTAGGCGCAGTGGTAGGCGACGGCGGCGGCGGTGGCGGACTGGGTCTCGGCGAGTTACTGGGCTTGGGATTGGTAGGTTTGCTAGGCGGTGGTGCGCGCAGGTTGAGACGGCGTGTTTGCTAGACAGTACGCGATAACCGTGCAGTAGAGACTGAGCAACCTTACAAATTTCAGGCTAGCTCGTCTCCATCAGTTCGATAAATACAGCACAAACGCCGCTCTGTTGAGCGGCGTTGTCGTTTAACCGTCCCAGACTCTTTCCAAGTGTGTTCATTTTAGTAATGCGCCCTGCTTCTTCACGAGGAAATGGTTAGCATCATTGGCAATGCCACTCGTGATGTATTTATGCCATGAGCGAGCAATAACGATCTGGCGCGAAATATATCGACTTAAGGTTGGTATGATTGATATAGATCCATTTCCAGTCGATAGCGGCACGTCCCCTTTAAGCTCTTTGTAAACCTCAAGCACCCGTGTTCTCCGGCCGAATTTCGAACCGGTTCTGGTCGGGGGGGATGAGGTCTTTGCGTACCAAGGCCATCTCACCGCGATGCGGAAAACGTGCGGTGCCACGGTAGATCACATGACTCTTGAGGATGCGCTCAAGGAATTGCGCCAGGAATGAGGACGAATGATATTCAAGAAAGATGAGAGGGATAGCGGTGATAAGCGGATCTTGTAATCCTAGAATATGCCACTCGCCGCCTTCGGTGTCTGATTTCAACAAACCGATTTTTCCATGGAGTCTTATGATCTCTTCGATGAAGGATCGCGTGTCCCGTGTTCGTACCGTCACGCTGTTTTGTCCGGAAGCCATCGAGCCGGTGAATACCGAGTTGGCGACGGCATCGCTATCGCCGAGAAAGAGTTTGGTCTCGCCGTCATGATCGGTAAGCGCGACCTGGTGCAGTTCTATCGGTGCCGCACCGAGGTTCGCCCTGAGGGCGTCAAAGTTGCGGGGGTCGGGTTCGACGGCGACCAGGCGCAGATCGGGGCGCAGGGTCCTGCAGGCAAGCGAGAAAGAGCCGATGTTTGCACCCAGGTCCAACACGAGCGCCTTTTCTTCGAGCAAGGACAGCAACTCAAGCGGATAGGACTTGCCCCCCAATACTTCAGAAATGATTTTCAAATTGTAAGGGGTTAGGCCGTGCATTTTATTTTAACCTCTTTAAATACAATATGTTATAGTGGTCAGGGGTTTGGCTGTCTGTTTGTCGATCCTAGAGAACGGCATGTCTCAGGTGAGTTACCAGTTTATGGAATATGTCGGTGTTTCGCTGGATTATATCGTCAAAGGCATGATTAGCTAAAAGCAAGCTAACCCAATTGCCGGAGTGCGTTTCCCGTTATTTGCCTTACGAAGGAAAGAATCAAAGGCGCTGGTCTGAATGTCCACGGCGTCGACCCTCTTGTGGGGGAGATGATCGTATCCCGTAGAACGGCCGTAACTTGCGCGGCCAACTGGATTCAGATCCGTGTCCGCGTGTTAGGTACTGCTATGCCTCCACCCTGAGCCGATAAGAAGTTCTGACAAGTGCGGTGAACAGCAAAAGCACTAACAGCGGTGCTCCTATGGCGCCGCCGCCACCGCCGCTTGTGGGGGTCGAACTCTGGGTATTATTTCCCCCTGAAACCGTCGTGGACGGCGGCTGCAGGGTCTGACCGGCGCTAAGGGAATATTGCGTGGAGATGTCCGACACCAGTTCATTGCTGCTTACCGTGGCGGTCGCTACCAGTTGACTGGCAGTCAAGAGGTTGCCGGTTATGGTAAGCGTTTCATTAGCGCCTTGAGCAAGATCGGGCAGGGTGCAAGTCGATACCTTTTTGCCGTCGTAGGTGCAGGTGCCAAGATTGTAGGACGGGTCGCTCGTCAGATTTACCGCGGTCGGGTCATCCGGCGTGGATAAGGCGAAGGTCAAGCCGATGCCGGTTGCAGGATCCGGGCCGAGGTTGTTTATCAGGACGGAGTAGGTGAGGGAGTCGCCCACCGCCGGTGCCGTGTTGGTCAGATCATTGGTGGCGTAGGCCGCGACGGATGCTCAGATCGGCGACGGGCGCGATACGGGTCACGAAGGCATCATGGCCAAAGCCGCTATTATTGGTCTTTTGCGCGGCGTCATCCGTAAACGGGAAATTGAGTGGGATAGCCTCAATTTTGCCGGTTGACGGCGATGCGGTGATTCCCACGACATAGGCTTTATCGGTGGGGGTGGCCGCGATGGCATAGCCCCGATCGTCCAGGCTGCCGCCCAGATAGGTGGAATAGTGATAGTCCTGGCCATCGGGTTCCAGGCTGGTGACAAAGGCGTCGACGGCGGTGTTACTCTGGCCCCTGTTAAGCGCTATTTGCATATGGCTTGCGGACTGGATGGGGAAATCCGTGGAGGTGGTGCTGCCCGTGACATAGACGCGATTAGTGGAACTGTCGACGGCGATGCCCGTGGCGCCGTCTTCGCCGCTGCCGCCCAGGTAGGTGGAATAGTTGACGGTGTATTGGCTGCTGAATTTGGTGACGAACGCGTCGCCTAGCGTAGGGTAGGTGCTGTTGCTGTCCTTGTAGCTGCCTTGCAGCGGATTTTTCACGTAGAAGTCACTGCTCAAGGTCTGTCCGGCCACATAGACGTCGGGATCGCCGCTGGCGGGACTGGTGATCGCGATGCCCGTGGCACTGTCGTTCTTGCTGCCGCCGAGGAAGGTTGCGTACGTTATCGACGGCGGTGCCGTGTTGGTATCGAGCTTGTAAAAGAAGGCATCATTACCGCCGTTGTTGGTGGCTTGGAATGTCCCCGGCGCGTTTGTGAAGGCGGTTGGCAAAACCGTGGCACTATTATTTGTCCAGCCTGCCACATAAGCGTTATTAGAAGCGTCTAGGGCAACGGCGGTTGCATAGGTCGAGCAGCATGTGGCACCGGTTTGGGTGGTACCCAGATAGGTGGAGTAGATCAGTTGAGCGTTCCCAGTTTGGCTGGGATCCAGTTTAAAGAAGAAACTGTTGACTGGGGGGTTGGAAGGGTCGCTGTTCGCGGTTTTTTGCAAGGCGTTACCAGTGGTTGGGAACAGGCATTTGGTGGTGTCAGTGCATTTAGTGCTCAGTGCTGACGTCGTCCAGCCCACAACATAGGCAACCCCGCTGCTGTCCACTGCAATGCCCAGAGCCTTGTCGCCAAGTCCTCCACCCATGCATGTGGAATAGTTCAGGGTGCCGTCACTACTATTCAGCACGGTAACAAAGGCGTCCTGATTGGCAATTGTGTTGCATTCCCTGTAAGCGTTCTTCGTTGGGAAGGGATTAAGTACATTATTTTCGGTGCCACCGGCGACATAGATCTTGCCCGTCGCGGTCACTGCGATGGCATCGCCTTCCGTGTCCGCTGTGAGGGCAGCTGCTCCTAAGTAGGTGGAGAAAACTACTGCGCCGGTTTTGCTGATCTTTGTGACGAAGGCGTTGGTGATTTGGTTGCCGCTGTCTTTAAAGGTGGTCCCGGTTACGTCGGCGCCCGGGAAGTCCGTTGATAGTGTCGAACCGGTCACGTAGATATTGCCCGCCGTGTCCGTGGCGACGGCCAACGCCTTGTCTTCGTTGGAACCGCCCAGATAACTCGAATAGGACAAGGCGGGATCGATGATCAGGGGATAGCGACGGTCATAGTCACCCAGGGCGAAGCCGATCTTGCCGCCCGGTCGCAATGCATAGCGGGCGGTCACGGCAACCCGCTTGCCGGCGATATCTTGGTAGGCATAGGGGGCATGTTGAATCAATTGCGCCTCGCCTGCTTTGATGATCAGTTCGCCTGCCGGGTTGACCTTCAGCTTGTCGGCGCCGTCGAAACCCAAACGGATGATCCGCGGATCGATCCCTGCGGCGACTTTAAAGTCGTATTCCAGCATGCCTTCCCTGCCGTAATAGACGAGGTCGATGCCGGGATAGACGCCGCTGGCGGCAACCTTGGCATAGGTCGGGATGTCGGTATGCCAATGGGCCGGGTCATTGCCGATGTAGTAGTTATGACGGCCGGGGAGGGGGTCTAAACCGGCGGTTATGGCATGGGTCGCGGCGCCGAGCAGATGCATGCGCAGCGGTTTTTTGTGGGAGGGGCCGGATAGCGGGCCTTTTAACGCCAGAATGGCCTCCGTGGGTCGGAGATAGAGTAGATAACCCTTGCCGCGGGCGAGAAAGTCGGCCTTACCACTTAGTAGTTGGCCCTGGTTGGGCTCGAAGGCCAGGTTTTGGAGCGGAATATCATATTTCTGGGCAAAGCCGGCGCCGCTGAATAGATAGCCGAGAATGAGCGCTATGCCGCTGATGCGGGTATATCCGCCGGATTGTAGGCCTGTTACTACCGAGCGATAGGAGAGGTGAGGGGCACATGATATACGCCGAAAAACCCAACGACGAAGGGGAGATAGCATTCTCGGTTCCTTATGTCCAAAACT
>CAYWIQ010000138.1:0-6615 GCA_964458405.1 uncultured Chromatiaceae bacterium | reverse complement strand
CTAGTGAACCCCGATAAAGGACGCGACATCACCATTATGGGCGACAAACACATCCCCTATGAATTGATGAAGAAGATCATGGTGACCTGCACCAAGGCCGGCTATACCAACATCTCGTTGGCGGTAATTCACAAGGCGGCGAGAGGATAGTACTTTGACTTCCACGTATTATCACTCTCCGGAACTGCCATGGAGTCCGTCACTGTCGGAAGAACGGCGCTTCCGTGTCATCGCCACCGCTATGCTGGTGCTCTACCTGATGCTGGCCGCCCTCGTGCTGATCACCAAGGTACCGCCCGTCAACCGTTATGAAGAGGAGATCATTCCACCGCGCCTGGCCAAGCTGGTGATCCAGGAAAAGCCCAAGCCACCACCCCCGCCGCCGCCCAAGGTGGAAGAAAAGAAGCCGGAGCCCAAGCCTAAACCCAAACCGGAAAAGAAGCCCGAAAAGCCGAAGCCGCCCAAACCTCAGCCGGAGGTTAAAAAGGCACCGCCCAAACCCGATGTGCAGGCCGCACGCAAGAAGGCCGAGCACAGCGGATTGCTCGCCCTCAGCAGCGAGTTGGCCGACCTGCGCCAGAATGATCTCGGCAACCTCATGCAGAACAAACCGCTCGCCAAGGTCGACAAAAAAACCAACTCTGTGACGCATCGTTCCATCATCGCGGCGGAAGGCACCAAAGGCAGTGGCGGCATCAGCGCCTCCGATCTAAGCCACGACGTGGAACAAACCAAATTGGCGGGGCGCAAAACCACCACCGTGGAGAACCAAACCCTGGAAGTGGAAAAGCAAGCTGCCGCTCAAAGCGGTGGCGCGCGCGGACGCAGCATCGAACAGATTCAATTGACGCTGGACCGTAGCAAAGGTGCCCTCTACACCTTGTACCACCGCGCCTTACGCAGCAACCCCGCCCTGCAGGGCAAGGTGGTATTGGAGATCACCATCGCACCGTCCGGCGAGGTCACGCAATGCAAAGTGATTTCCGCCGAACTGGACGACCCCAAATTGGTGAGCAAATTATCGGCGCGGATCCGCCTGCTCAATTTTGGCGCCAAGGACGTAGCGACTACGGTATTTACCTGGCCTATCGATTTTCTGCCGTCGTCATAGCGATGGCGGCTTAACCCACAGCTGTCCCATTTACTCCATCTCCCGTAGGGGGAGGGTTGCGGGGAGGGGATTTCATGGCCACGGCTTTGATTTTTATCCCCTCATCCTGTCCTTCTCCCTAAGGGCGAAGGAACGTTTCTTTCATCGATCTCATGTCCCGGATGGCCGTTATGTCCAAAATATCGCCTTTCGACATGAAGTTATAGAAACATAATGCTCGATAACTGGGACAGCAGTGGGCTTAAACCCGCTTTAGATCACTTATGCCCTCACTCGTAGACCCCGTTAGCCCCTGCCCTGGAAAACCGCCCGGCGCATACCCCTACTTAGACTTATTCCAATACCATGTAAGGTTCATCCGCTTGCGGTCGATAAATTGGGATAAGCCATTGGATAAGAGGTCAAAACCACGGCTAGCTTAGATCAGTATCGCTGAACAGGGCGGTTTAGAAAAATATGTTATCCCCCGCAATAATCGACCTATTTGTCTAATGAATATCAGTCATAATGAGGGGCCATCTTCAGCGTTGCCGGCTCAGCCACAAGCTGTCGTGAGAGGGTTTACTTGGCTTAACCTTGGACATCCCATACAAAATATTTTCCAATACCATCTTGGCGCATATCAAGGGCTGGATAGATTGCGCAGACCAGCGGTGGTAATCCGTCACAGCCGCTGACCACAGGGAACGGTTAATGTCGAAAAGCAATCATTCCATCCCCTCCCTACTCGGCCCGCTGAGTTACGATCAAGATTCGGCCGCGCTCGAACCCGCCGCGTTCAAGCTCATGGCCGATACCGCGCCTATCATCATGCTGATATTGGATACCGAGGGTACCATTCAATACGTCAATGCCTACTTCGAACAACTCACCGGCTACGCCCTGGATCAAATCAAGGGTAAGGACTGGTTCGGTACCTTTATACCGCAACGCGATCGGGCCAAAATTCGTCAACTGTTCATGTCGGCCAGCCGCGCTATCCCGATACGCGGCAATATCAACCCCATCCTCACCCGCACCAATGAGCAACGTCACATCGAATGGAGCTCCCAGACAATGCCTAATGCACAAGGCGATGTTGCCGCGGTAATTTCCATTGGCCGGGACATCAGCGAGCACATGCGCGCGGAAGAGGAGCGCAATCTTAGCGAACAGCGCTTACAGTTGGCGTTACGCTCCGGCTGCATCGGAATCTATGACCATGATCATCACACCGATACCATTTATTGGTCGCCGGAACTGCGGCAAATATTCGGTCATGATGAGAATGAACCCATAACGCTGGCTCAGGTATTGGAATACACACACAACGATGACCGGGAAAAACTCGCGACCGCCATTGAAATGTCTTTTGATCCGGCAGGCCATGGTTCCTTCGAAATGGAATTTCGTATCAATCGCCGTGACGGCGAGTTGCGCTGGCTGTCAGTTCGTACACAAACCATCTTCGAGGAATCTAACGGCCGACGATGCAAGCAGCGAACCATAGGGGTGGCCCACGACATCACCCAGCAGAAGCGCGATCAGCGCATGCTGCAAATGATGAAATTCTCCATCGACCATATGGGTGACAAGGTTACCTGGATCGATTCCGAGGCGAGGATCATGTATGCCAATATCGCCGCCTGCGAATCCTTGGGATATAGCCGGGAAGAGATGCATCGCCTCAGAGTGCCGGATTTCGATCCGGATTTTCCCACCGAGTCCTGGCCGGAACACTGGGAAGCCATCAAGGAACATGGATCTTTCACCTTCGAGACCCGGCATTGCACCAAGAGCGGCGATATATACCCCGTCGAGGTATCGGTGAATTACATGCGTTTCGAAGGCGTGGAATACAACTGCGGCTACGCCCGCGACATATCCAAACGAAAAAAGATCGAAGAAGAACTGCGTATCGCCGCCACCACCTTCGACAGCCAGGATGCCATACTCATTACCGACCAGCAGGGCAATGTCCTCCGGGCAAACAAGGCATTTCAGGACATGACCGGCTATCACATCGACGAACTGGCCGGTAATAATCCGCGTCATCTCAAATCCGAACACCACAATGCGTCATTTTATCGAAAGCTCTTGTCCGAGCTGCGCGACAGCGGCAATTGGTCCGGAGAAATGTGGATACGCCGTAAAAACGGAGAAGTCTATCCGGCTTCCGTAACCGTCACAGCGGTGTATGACGACCAGCAACGGGTCAGCAATTACGTCTCCGTGACACGCGACATCAGTGACATCAAAAAGACCGAGCAGGAAATCCACCAACTGGCCTTCTACGATCATCTGACCCAGCTGCCTAACCGTCGCCTGCTGCAAGAGCGGCTGCAACACACCATCGCCGGCAGCGCCCGCCACGGCTGGTACGCCGCCTTGATATTCCTGGATCTGGATCACTTCAAAACCATCAACGACACCCAAGGCCACTTGGTGGGTGACCGTTTGCTCATAGAAACAGCACGGCGCTTGCAATCCTGCGTGCGCGAGGGTGACAGTGTTGCCCGTCTGGGCGGGGATGAGTTTGTGCTTATCATTGAGGAACTCAGCGACGAGCCCGGTGAGGCCGCCACCCAAACGGAATTGATCGTGGAGAAGATCCGCGAGGAAATGAACAAACCTTACGTACTAAACCATTACCAATACCTTTCCAGCGCCAGCTTCGGCATCAATCTGTTCCAAGGCCATCAGGAGAGCGTGGAAGATCTGCTCAAGCACGCCGATATCGCCATGTATCAGGCCAAGACCGCTGGACGTGACGCCATTCGTTTCTATGATCCGGACATGCAGACCGCTATCGAGGCGAGGGCGGACCTTGAAGACGAACTTCGCCAGGCATTGACCAAGAATCAATTTTTGCTGCACTACCAAATTCAGGTGAACGGCCAACGGCGTCCGCTGGGCGCGGAGGTCCTGCTGCGTTGGGAACATCCCAGACAGGGCATGGTTTCACCGACCACTTTTATCGAACTCTCCGAAGAGACGGGGTTGATTGTCCCTATAGGGTTATGGGTGCTGGAAACCGCCTGCATGCAGCTCAAGAGTTGGCGGCATAACGCCTTGACTCGTGACCTCACGTTGGCGGTAAACGTCAGCGCCAAGCAATTCCGTCAACCCGACTTCGTCACTCAAATCAAGCGCATCCTACTGGAGAGCGGCGCCCGGCCGTCCCACCTCAAGTTAGAACTGACGGAGAGTACGGTGCTGGATAACGTCGAGGACACCATAACCAAGATGCGCGAACTCAAGTCGCTGGGCGTGAGTTTTTCCATGGATGATTTCGGAACCGGCTATTCCTCGCTGCAATACCTCAAGCGGCTGCCGCTCGACCAGATCAAGATCGACCGTTCCTTCGTCCGCGATATCGCCCTCGACCCCAATGACGATGCCATCGTACAAACCATTATCGCCATGTCGGGCGCACTGGGTTTGAATGTCATCGCCGAAGGGGTCGAAACGGAAACCCAGCGTGAATTCCTGGAGCGCCACGGTTGCCAGGCCTTCCAGGGTTACCTGTTTGGCAAACCCTTATCCTTGGCGCAGTTTGAAACCCTGTTAAGCACCGGGTACAAATAAAGCAGGCCGCCCTCCCGGCAACATTTCAAGACTTCGCCCCCTTCATCAACCCGCCCGCTTCCGTTACAGTATCCGGCTTTGAAATCCTGGGCCGAGGTATGCGCTGCCACCCCTCAAGCCCGTGCCATAATTTCCGATGATCTTTCTGCGGAGCAATACGGACGCGGAGCGCTACAGCCCATGATCACCCTGGTTACATCCATATTCTCCCTGTTATTGGGCATCGGCGTCATCCTGATCGGTTCCGGATTTCTCGGCACCTTACTGGGTATCCGCGCCGTCCTGGAAAGTTTTTCCGAGATGGTAACCGGTCTACTCATGTCGGCCTATTTCCTGGGCTTCATCGCCGGCGCCTATGTGTGCCCTCCCCTTATCAATCGCGTCGGACATATCCGTGCCTTCTCGGCTATGGCGGCGGTCGCCTCGGCCGCCATACTTACTCATGCCATCATTATCGATCCCTGGGTATGGGCGGTGCTGCGGCTGGTCACCGGGGTGTGCGGTGTCGGCCTCTTCATGGTCATAGAAAGTTGGCTCAACAGCCAAGCGTCCAATCAGCAGCGCGGCCAGATCTTCGCTGTTTACATGACGGTAAATCTGCTGGCCATGGCTGTTGGCCAGTATCTGTTATTGATAACTGACGTCACGACCTTCGTACCCTTCGCCCTGATCGCCATCCTCTTTTCCCTAGGACTGGTACCCGTGGCCCTCACCCGTGTGAAGGAACCACAACCTATTTTCACGCCGGCCTTGCATCTAGGACATCTCTTCAGCAAGGCGCCGTTAGGGGTGGTGGGCACCTTGATCGCAGGGTTGCTGTTGGGGGCGTTCTGGGGGATGGGGGCGGTATTCGCGCAAGGCATGGGCCTGTCCAATACCTGGATTGCCCTTTTTATGAGCGCCACTATCCTGGGCGGCGCCTTGTTGCAGCTGCCTATCGGTCGCCTATCCGACAGCCGTGACCGGCGTCGCATACTCCTCATGGTCAGCATAGCCGCTACGACCGCCGCCACTGCGGCATTTGTCGCGGCCCCTTTGTATCCGGCCGGTCTGGTGATCTGCATCTTTATATTCGGCGGCTTCACCTTCCCCATCTATGCGCTGAGCGTCGCCCACATGAATGACCACCTCAGCGCCGACGAGATTCTGGACGCCACCAGCGGCTTATTATTGACCTATGGTATAGGCGCCACGTTCGGACCGGCCACCGCCGGCGCCTTGATGACGGCGCTGGGACCGCGCGCGCTCTTGCTGTATTTCGTTATATTGCTGCTGACGCTTGCCGTCGCTGCGCGCCACTTCATGCGAGTACGTCCACCGGTACCCGCGGAGGAGCAAGGTGAATTCGTGCCCATGGTACGCACCTCCCAGGCCGCACTGGAAATGTATCCCGGAACCGAAGCCGAGCCGGAGCTGGATTTACACCAACCTTTAGATGATTAAACTCGGTTGACGCAGCCGGTGACAGCGGAATCGGCGCCGGACGCGGCACACCAGGCATAATCTTGGCCACTCGATTCAACTCACATTGTGCAGCACGAATTACCGGCATTCCGCCAGGCAGGCATAGGGTGTCGCCGGGTTTGGATCGAGCCCCTTGCTACTTTTCGCCGCCGATGGTATTGGCCTTCGATACCGACTATCCTTGTGCTTGAGTGGTGAGACACAACCGAAATGGGGACGTGACTCCGACGCGGAATCGAGTCCTTAAGGAGGTCTCACCGCGAACGGCGTACGGTTGCACCGCAGCCGTGAAGAGCAAACAGCTTTTCATAAAGGGTGTTGCATGATCCGCTTTGCCACCAGGCCTGAACCGTCGGCCTCGCTGCCGCACCCCAAAAATGCCACGCTTCACCGTTTGCCTTCGTCTTTCACCATCCCGCCAAGGATGCTGAAAACCTGCGCCATAGTGTCCGGCACCAGTTCGGCCTTATGGC
>CAYWIQ010000137.1:0-6663 GCA_964458405.1 uncultured Chromatiaceae bacterium | reverse complement strand
TATTCATCGTAAAGGGCGTTTTAATGTCTTGAAGGACGAGGCGCCGATTCGTTTTGAAGGAAAGGCCCAGCGTGCCCCGATGAATTTGCTGAAAGCACTCATCGCATTCGGCGGCAGGGACGTCAGCGAGCAGCGTTTGGCCAATGCCCTGTGGCCGGAGTCCGACGGCGACGCAGCGCAACAATCCTTGGCCACATCGTTATTCCGATTGCGTAAATTGATCGGCAACGAGACCGTGAAACGCCAGGAGGGACGCCTTAGTCTGGATCAGCAAATCTGCTGGGTGGATTGCTGGGCGTTTGAACGCGTAGTGTCTGATGCCGGCAGTGACCTTTTCGAGACCTGTCGCTTTATCTACGAAATTTACCATAAGCCATTTCTCGATTCGGAGGATGATGCCCCCTGGGCGATTCCCATGCGGGAGCGGCTGCACGCCAAATTTGTTCAGGCGTTCACTGCCGGCGGTAAGGAGTTACAGCGGCTGCAGCGTCATGAAGAAGCGATCAAATATTATCAACGCGCCCTGGGGATAGATGATTTGGTCGAGGCCTTCTATCGCGGTTTGATGATCAGCTACGCCGCTATCGGGCAAAAATCGGAATCCATCAGACTCTATGAACGGGCGCTTAAGGTATTTCGCGCCAAGCTGGGGGTCGATCTGTCCATAGAAACGCAGCGCCTGTTGTTGTCCTTATCCTGTTAATAAGGGGAACGGGCGGATGGCTTGCTCTGGCCATGAGCAGGTGTATAGTGACAGAAACTGGCCGTTCCGCGGAGTTACCTGCCTAGGTGTCGAAATGATAGGGCTTCGCGGTGTTTGGCGTTGTCAGCGTTTCGATGTACCTATAAGGGGTGGACATGAATTTCATAAAGGGACTTATCGGTTTGGCGGTGATCGCGATCATCGCGGGCATCGTCGTAATGTATTCCGGCGTCATCAACGTCGCCGCCACCAACCCCCACAATCCCATCGTCGCCATGGTGCTGAGTACGACCATGGATAACTCGGTGCGCGCTCACGCCAAGGGGATCAGCGCCCCCCCGCTGAGCGATGAACAAATGATTATGGAGGGTTTCCGCCACTATCGGGAGATGTGCGTCGGCTGTCACCTTGCACCGGGGATTAAATCCAGTGAGATCCGGGAAGGCTTACTGCCCAAGCCGCCCAAGCTGCAAGAAGCGGTAGAAGAGTGGAAACCCGCAGAATTGTTTTGGGTCATTAAAAACGGCGTGAAGATGACCGCCATGCCGGCGTGGGGGCCGACCCATAGCGATCAGAAGATCTGGGCCATGGTGGCATTTCTGGAAAAGCTACCGCATATGACCGCGGCCCAATATCAGGAGATGGACAAGATGGCTGGACCGGGTGAGGATGACGAGGATAGCGACCATCATCATCATGATGACGGCGATGTTGGGCACGATCATGGCGACGAGGCGGATCATCAGCACTGATCTCCTATCGAACTTGTATAAAATTCCGTAGGGCGATGTAACCGGCTATGGTTTGAGATGGGCAGCCCTGCTATTTATCATCCAGCGACAGCAGTGAGGCATTGCCGCCTACCGCCGCGGTATTTACGGTCAGGACCCGTTCCACGGCGAAACGGCGCAGGTAGTCGGGTCCACCGGCCTTGGGCCCGGTTCCCGACAATCCCTCACCCCCGAAGGGCTGTACTCCCACCACCGCGCCGATCATATCGCGGTTGACGTAACAATTACCTACCCGGACACGGTGTTGTATATATTGGACGGTGGTTTCGATACGGCTGTGAATGCCCAGAGTCAGGCCGTAACCGCTGTGATTGACGGACGCTATTACCTTATCCAGTTCATCGCTGCGGTAACGGATGACGTGGAGGATAGGGCCGAACACCTCGTGTTGTAATTGGTGCAGGTCATCGATTTCAAATAAATGCGGTGCGAAAAAGCAGCCGTGCTGAAGTTCGTCGGGGATGTCCATTCTATAGAGAAGTCGGCCTTCCTTTTCCATGCGCGCGGCGTGCTCATGTAGCTTGGCACGCGCCGTCGCGTCGATCACAGGGCCGATGTCGGTGGAAAGCAGGGCGGGGTCACCGACGCGAAGTTCCGCCATAGCGCCGCTCAACAATTCCACGACCTTGGCGGCGATATCTTCTTGGAGGAACACTACCCGTAGTGCGGAACATCGTTGCCCGGCGCTGTTGAAGGCGGAGCGCAGGGTATCCTTGACGACTTGTTCCGGCAAGGCCGAGCTGTCCACGATCATGGTGTTCATGCCGCCGGTTTCGGCGATAAACGGGACGATGGCGCCGTTGCGCTCTGCCAAGCCGCGCTGCAGGCTACGGGCGGTGTCGGTGGAACCGGTGAAGGCGATGCCGCTGATGCGCTCATCGCGGCTTAGCAGCGGACCGAGTACACTGCCTTCACCGGGGACAAAGTGCAAAACCTCGGGCGGGATACCCGCCTCGCGCAATAACTGTACGGCACGGTGGGCGATGAGCGGGGTTTGTCCCGCTGGTTTAGCGATCACCGTGTTACCGGCGGCAAGGGCGGCGCTTACCTGACCGGTGAAGATCGCCAAGGGGAAATTCCACGGGCTGATGCAGGCGAACACGCCGCGGCCGTGGTATTGCAACTCATTGTGCTCGCCGGTCGGTCCGGGCAGTTTCCGCGGCTCATGGAAATCGCTGCGGGCAATAGCTGCGTAGTAGCGGCAGAAGTCGACGGCTTCGCGTACCTCGGCCAAGGCGTCGGGAACGGTCTTGCCGCCTTCGCGAATGCAGAGTGCCATAAGCTCAGGTGCATGAGCTTCGAACAGGGACGCCGCGCGTTCCAAAAACGACGCACGCTGTGCTGCCGGAGTAGCGTTCCAATCGGGCGCCGCGCCGGCGGCTATGTCTATGGCGCGATCGAGCATGGCGGTATCGGTATGGTTTACCTTGCCGATAGTGCGACGGCGATCACTGGGGTCGGTAACCACCTGCATCTCGGCATTGCTGGTGTCTCTACCGATCAGCGGTGCGGCGCGCCAGGCTTGTTCCGCGGCGGCGGTCAAGGCTACGTCGAGCTCCTGCAAGGCGAGCGGATCGGCGAGATTGATCCCTGCCGAGTTGCGACGGTCCGGATAGAGGTCTGTCGGCAGAGGGATGCGGGGATGGGGCTTGGGCGTGATGCCCCGCAAGCGGGCGACGGGGTCGGCGATGACTTCTTCGATGGGGGTATGCTCGTCCTCGAGACGGTTGACGAAAGAGGTATTGGCGCCGTTCTCCAACAGTCGTCGCACTAGATACGGCAGCAGATCTTCATGGCTGCCTACCGGGGCATAGACACGGCAGGCAATACCCAGTTCGGTATCGCTAAGCAGTTGCTGATAGAGCGCACCGCCCATGCCGTGCAGGCGCTGGAATTCAAAATCGCGTTGTTCACCGGCGATCTCGATCACGGCGGCCGTGGTGTAGGCGTTATGGGTGGCGAATTGAGGATAGAGGGCATCGCGGGCGGCGCACATCTTTTTCGCGCAGGCGATATAGGCGACGTCGGTAGTGAGTTTGCGGGTATAGACCGGGAATCCGTTTAAACCCGCCGTCTGCGCCTGTTTGACCTCAGTATCCCAATAGGCCCCCTTTACCAATCGAACGGGGATGCGTTTACCACGGGCGCGTGCCGTAGCGATGAGCCAATCCAGCAGCGGCAAGGCCCGTTTCTGGTAGGCTTGTACCGCGAGACCGAAGCCGTGCCAGCCATCCAATGACGGTGAATTGAAGACGGCGGCGAACAGATCCAATGACAGATCAAGACGGTCCGCTTCTTCCGCATCGAGGGTAAGGGCGACGTTCGCTGCTTGTGCCTTGCCCACGATATGAGACAGGCGGGGGAGGAGTTCGGCCATGACATGCTGGTGCTGCGCGAACTCATAACGTGGATGGAGTGCGGACAGTTTGACCGACAGGCTGGGGCGGGCGAAAAAGTCGGGATGCTTTGCGGCGGGGTCGGCGGCAATGGCGGCGATGGCATCCAGATAAGCCTCGGTATAGCGTTCAGCGTCCTGATAGGTCAGCGCGGCCTCACCCAGCATATCGAACGAGTAGCGATAAAGCCGCTCGTGTTTGTGCTGACTTCGGTCCAATGCCTCTTCAATTGTGCGTCCCATGACAAATTGCTTACCGAGAATACCCATGGCCTGCTTCAAGGCCATTCTCACCATGGGCTCTCCCAGACGTGCCACCAGACGGCCCACGGTATCGCCTAGATCCTGAGGGCGCTGGATGTTCCATTTGACCAAGCGGCCGGTGAGCATCAATCCCCATGTCGATGCATTGACCAGCTGGGAGTGGCTATGTCCCAAATGCTTATCCCACAAACCAGTGCTGAGTTTGTCTTGGATCAGACGGTCGGCGGTGCCGCCATCGGGGATGCGCAGCAGGGCCTCCGCCAGACACATGAGTACCACCCCCTCCTGGCTGGATAAGTCGTATTCGTGAAGAAAGGCATCCAAGCCGCTTTCCTGGCGCTGGTGACGGCGGATTGCCTCGACCAGCGTGTAGGCACGGTCGTGAACATGTTGCCGGGCCTCGGCCCCCAGTGCTGCCTCGTTGAGTAGTCGTTCCACCCAGGGGCTTTCGTCCGCGAGGTAGGCAGCGGCGATGGCGGCGCGTAATGGGCCCAGTGGGGCGGGGGGAGAGGGGTAAATCATCGGTTGACGTCCTGTTCGGCTTGATATTTCCTGCTTAAATCGTGGTTGGAGGCCTCGTCCTAAATATCGGTCGATGGGTGAAAATCAGCAACCGGAGGAAAGAATTACCATTGCGCATCAAGGTATTCTAGTTTAATCTTCACTGCCTTTGCGTGAACCGCATAGGCAGTCCCGGGAGAGGTGTCCGAGTGGTTGAAGGAGCACGCCTGGAAAGTGTGTGTACGTCAAAAGCGTACCGAGGGTTCGAATCCCTCCCTCTCCGCCAATCTAACCCATCATGATTCAACCGGAATTGCCGGAGCAAGTTATCTCATGTAATCAGAGAGGGATTCGAACCCTCGGTAATCCAATCAGCTGGGTTCGACGACCGGAGCACGCATAGCGTGCACAGGCAGAACGCCGCGTAGCGGCGGCCCGGAGGGCGAGGGCCGCAGGCCCGAGTAAAACCTCCCTCTTCTCCATATTTCCTATCCAGTAATGCCCTGGCCTAGAGGGATCCGAATCCTCGGTTATTCGATCATCCGGGTTCGACGACCGAAACAGGCGTAGCGTGCAGAGGGAGAACACCGTGTAGCTGCTGCCAGAAGACGATCATTTTCGAAACAAGCGCGACTTTTCTCCGCTAATTACCCTAACCGATAACTCCGTGACCCCAGCTAGCGCCATTGGTGAAGAGAGTGACTGATCAATTGGCATAAAAAATAAAGTATCGGCTGAAGAATATAAATATATAACTATAAGAATAATATATATAAATTATTCAGCGCGCATGTGTTGACAATAATAAGTATATATATAATATAATAAGTATTACTTATTATATGCAGCGTACATTTTAAATGTCCCAGCAAGATACTCTTGGGTTTCTGCTAGCCGACGTTTCGCGGCTGATGCGCAAGGCGTTTCACCAACGTCTGGGAGATAGTGCTCTCACATTGGCGCAGGCGCGAACACTGATCCATATTTCGCGCAATCAAGGGATACGTCAGGTGGAGCTTGCCGAGTTGCTGGAGATTCAACCTATTACACTTGCCCGGCTCATTGATCAGTTAGCAGCGAGTGGGGTGGTGGAACGTCGTAATGATCCAAATGATAGGCGCGCGTATCAATTGTTTCTGACATCGGCGGCCCAACCCCAAATCGACACCATTGAGCGCGTGGCAGAAGAAATTCGCGGCGAAGCATTACGAGGGCTTAGTGAAAGCGATGCCAGGCGAGTGATGGCCGCATTGAGCAGGATACGCGACAACCTGAGTTCACGCTGATCTAGTTGATCATTTGAAGTTATCTCTATGGATAAAGTTACAGAAAATTTACCGAACAATGACCTAGGCTCTCGTCCGGTTCGCCTGCTCACGAGGCGAAGGATATTGCTTGTTGTCATTCCCCTTATAGCCGCCGTAATCGGCTTGGTTATCTATCTCAACGGCGGGCGTTACGTGGATACGGATGATGCCTATCTCAAGGCGGACATCGTTCCCGTGAGTTCCGAGGTGTCGGGTACGGTACAAAAGGTGATGGTAGCCGATAATCAAACCGTAAAGGCCGGCCAGGTTTTGTTTTGTTTGGATCCCCAGCCGTTTCGCTTGAATGTCGCCAAGGCGCAAGCAAAATTAGGCCAGGTACGTACCGACTTGGAGGCACTGCAGGCGAGCTATCGTGAAAAACAGGCGGAGATCGCCGTGGCTCAGACCAATCATGCCTATGCTGTGAAGGAACAGCGGCGGGTGAGCGACTTGGCTGAAAAGCGATTTGTGTCAGCGGCCAAGCAGGATGAGGTCGAACATAATGCCAAGGTGAGTGAGCAGCAGCTCGCAGCGTTGCGACAGGATTTGCGTCGTATCGCGCGGGCCTTGGGCGGGAGCATCGATACACCTATCGATAAACATCCCGATTATCAGGCCGTAGCGGCGGAGCTGGATCAAGCCAAGCTTGATCTCCAGCACACGGAGGTACGTGCCTCACTGGCGGGGGCCGCCAGCAAGGTT
>CAYWIQ010000136.1:0-6664 GCA_964458405.1 uncultured Chromatiaceae bacterium | reverse complement strand
GGAGGCGGCGCCGCCTCCCAGGCCGATGAGCATGGCGGGACCGCCCAGGACGATGAGCTGGGCCCCCGGCGGCAGGTCGCCCTTGTCGACGTGCATGGGACGGATGGTGCCCAGGCCGCCGGCGATCATGATGGGCTTGTGGTAGCCGCGCAGTTCGGCTCCGCTGGCGCCTTCGACCTTTTCCTCATAGGTGCGGAAATAGCCGCACAGGTTGGGACGGCCGAATTCGTTGTTGAAGGCGGCGGCGCCGATGGGGCCTTCCAGCATGATGTCCAGCGCCGAGACGATGCGCTCCGGTTTGCCGTGGTCGGTCTCCCAGGGCTGTTCGGCGCCGGGGATGCGCAGGTTGGACACCGAGAAGCCGCACAACCCGGCCTTGGGTTTGCCGCCGCGTCCCGCCGCGCCCTCGTCGCGGATCTCGCCGCCGGAGCCGGTGGCGGCGCCGGGAAAAGGCGAGATGGCGGTGGGATGGTTGTGGGTCTCCACCTTGATGAGGATGTGGCCGTCTTCGCGCACCGTGGCGTATTCGTTGCCGCTGTCGTGCCGCGGGTAGAGACGCTCGGCGCGGGGACCGGCGATCACCGCGGCGTTGTCGCGATAAGCGGAGAGGATGCCGTCCGGCCAGTGACGCGCGGTGTTGCGGATCATGTCGAACAGGCTCATGTCCTGCTCCTCGCCGTCGATGCGCCAACCGGCGTTGAAGATCTTGTGACGGCAGTGTTCGGAGTTGGCCTGGGCGAACATCATCAGTTCGGCGTCGCTGGGATTGCGTTTCAACTGAGCGAAGCTTTCCAGGAGGTATTCCATCTCATCGTCGCTGAGCGCCAGCCCCAAACGGCGGTTGGCCTCCTGCAATGCGGTGGCGCCGCCGCCCAGCAGATCGATGGTCTCCATGGGCGCCGGCTTGGCGACGCTGAACAAGGCCTCTGCCTCCTCCACCGCGGACAACACGGTCTCGGTCATGCGGTCGTGGATCAACGGCGCCAGCACAGTGGCGGCGTGTCCCCAATCGCCGTTGCCGCAGGTGAAGTAATAGGCGGTGCCGCGCTCCACGCGGTGGACGGTGGTGAGGCCGCAGTTGTGCACGATGTCGCTGGCCTTGCTGGACCACGGTGACAGGGTGCCGATGCGCGGTACCACCAAAAGCAATTCACCCAGGGGTTGGGGCGCGGCGGTTTCTTCGCCCAACAATTGGGTCAGGGTAGCGTGCTGGTCGTCGTCGAGGCGTTGCTCGACGTCGACGAAATAGATCGATTCGGCGTGGATGGCGGTAACGGCAGGGACGTGGGCGCGGGCGGCGGCGAGGAGTTTATCGAGACGGAACGGAGACAGGGCGGAGCCGCCGCGCAGATGAAGCATGAATATTCCCCCGGAGTGGCGCGAAAATGGCTATTTTAGCACTGTGGGGCGGCGGTGCACGGGGAAAAGCGCGACGCGCACGGGATTGGCCGATGCCGGGAGAATCGTCCCTTCTCCCCTCGGGACCTCGGTGCCCGAATGGGTAGAAGGACAGGTTGAGGGTGATATATCTATCCCCTCACCCCAACCCTCTCCCGGAGGGAGAGGGGAAAACCCGTACACCGTATTATCTTGCTACCTGAGACTCACGATCAAATTCGAAACACTCAGGACAGTTCCACGCCCAGGCGCCGCGCCACCTCTTCGTAGGCCTCGATGACGTTGCCCAGGTCCTGGCGGAAGCGGTCCTTGTCGAGTTTTTCGCGGGTCTCGGCGTCCCACAGGCGACAGCCGTCGGGGGTGAATTCATCGCCCAGCACCACTTGGCCGTGAAAGCGGCCAAACTCCAGCTTGTAGTCCACCAGCAGCAGTCCGGCGTCGCGGAATAGTTTTTTCAACACGTCGTTGACCTTAAAGGTGAGTTCCTTCATGGCCGCCACTTCGTCCTCGCTGGCCCAGCCGAAGGCGCGGATGTGGTAGTCGTTGATCATGGGGTCGTGGAGTTCGTCGTTCTTGAGGAAGAACTCGAAGGTGGGCGGATTGAGGTCCAGGCCTTCCTTGACGCCGAGACGGCGGCAGATGCTGCCTGCGGAGATGTTGCGCACCACGCATTCCACCGGGATCATGTCCAAGTGCTTCACCAGCGCCTGGTTGTCCGACAGCAGTTCCTCGAAATGGGTGGCAATGCCCGCCTGTTCCAACTTAGTCATGATGAAGGCATTGACCTTGTTGTTGACCATGCCCTTGCGCTCCAGACTGGCCTTCTTCTCACCGTCGAAGGCGCTGGTGTCATCGCGGAATTCCAGAACCAGATGATCGTCATCGTCGGTGGTGAAGACGGACTTGGCCTTGCCGGAGTAGAGTTCTTTTACGATTTGCATGTGTCACCCAATGGATAGTTTAAAAAAAACCGAAACACGTTATTAGCCATAACAGAGCGTCCCTCCCCCTTCAGGGGCCTCGGTGCCCCTTGAGGGTAGAAGGACAGGATAGGGGTGGGGTTGTCTGTTCTGAGAATCTATACAGGCTTCAACAAAACCCCATCCCCACCCCGACCCTCCCCTTGAAGGGGAGGGAGATAAATACTTCCCGCCAGGGTGCAAGAATATCATTGCACCCGTTCGACGGAGAAAAGATCCACCGGATCTTTTCCTCATTCCGTCTCACCCCCTTGAAGGGGAGGAGTTAAGTCCAATGCTTTTTCACCCGAAGCGGATTAGATTTAAGAGGGCTACCGCTATCCCCGCCAATTACCGCAAACTTTACTAAACCACCTCACGCCACGCCAGACCCCCGTCCTGGTCGGCCACCGCGATCCAATCTTGGGTGCAGCCCAGGGTGTCGGCCAGGGCTTGGCGGGCCAGGTGGGGCGTGTTGTTCTTGTCGCTAATGTGGGCCGCCACCACGTGTTGCAGTTTGCTGCCGTCCAGGCGTCCCAGCAGGTCCGCCGCCTGGTCGTTGTTCAAGTGGCCGTGGCGACCGCCTACCCGCTGTTTGAGGGAGGGAGGATACGGTCCGTCCGCCAGCATGGCGACGTCGTGGTTGCACTCCAGCACCAGGGCGTCGCACCCGTCCAGGCATTCGGCAATGTGGGGCGTGGGCGCGCCGACGTCGGTGAGCACCCCCAACCGCCGCCGGCCGTCGCCGAACACGAACTGGCTGGGCTCGCGGGCGTCGTGGGGCACCGGAAACGGCGCGAGTTCCAGGTCGTCGACGGCGAACGGCGCGTGGCAATCGAACTCCCGGCAACCCACCGCGCCCAGCCCGGCGGCCGCCGCCGTGCCCGGCGTGGCCCACACCGGCAGACCGTAGCGCCGCGCCAACCCCTCGACGCCGCTGGCGTGATCGCTGTGTTCATGGGTCACCACGATGGCGGTCAGGTCCTCCGGGGTCTTGCCCAGGCCCGCCAGGCGGCGCTTGACCTGCAATACCGACAGGCCGCAGTCCAGCAGCAGCAGGGTCGCCCCCACCTCCACCACCAGGGCGTTGCCGCGGCTGCCGCTCCCTAGCAGCGCGAAACGCACGCTTAACTCGACTTGGCGATGAGGCGGCTCAAGATGCGCTCGCCGATGCTGGTGTGGACCGGGGCGCCACCGGGATGCTCCACGACCACTGCGCTCTCGTCGCCACGATCATCTACGTGGACGCGATAACGCTTGTCGGGGTCGCCGCCGTTACTGCCGAACAGCCGGGCGACAAACCCCGCCTTGGCATCCTCCTTGAAGGCGCTGCCCAGCCGGATCATGTATAAGCCCTTGGAACGATCTCGGTCTTCGATCACGAAGCCGTTGCGCCCCAGAGCCAGGCCGATGCGCCGCCAGGCGCGGTCGAAAGCCTCATTGAGGGTGAGGGTGGAGACGCTGGTGTTGGGGTCGGTGGTAATGTCGGCCTTCACCGCCGGCATGGTTTCCTGCGGCGGCGGTGCGCTGGCCTCGCTGCTCAGATAGGCGCGTAACTGATCGAGCATGGCGGCGGCCGGCATGGGATCATCCATGCGCGGCTGCCACTGCGGCTTGCCGTCTTTGGTGATGCGCTCCAGGCCCTCATGGCTGACGGTCACCTCGCTGGTCCCGGCCACCCGACCGTCCTCGACCCGCAGTTTGTACTTATCCTTCAATACGCTCTTCATGGCCGCATTTAAATCCCCCGCCGGCGCCGCCTGCTTATCGCCGCCGCGCCAATCGGTCTCCAGCATGCCGCTGTCCTGATCGGCTTTGGCCAGGGAAAAACCCTTTTCCTGCAGGAAATCCTTGGTGCGCTGCCAGACTTGATCCTTGGGCTGGGGCACTACCAACCAACGTTGCGCCCCCTGTTTCTCGATATGGATGGCACTGGTTGCGGCGCCGCCTTGCCCGGCGCCGTTATCCTGCGCCTGCTGGGGTGGGGATGCCTCGGTGGTGGCGGGCGGCGTTGACGTTGTCGGTTCAGCCGGAGCGGTGGTGTGGGCGGGCAACTCCGGGATGGCGTTGCTCTTGTCCTCGGTCGGCGAGATCAGGTCCGGCGGCACCTCCAGCGGCGGCGGGGCCTTGGCATTTTTGTAGGCCAGGTCTTCTTTCTTGGAATTGCTGCAAGCGCTGAATAGCGCCGCGCAAACAATCGTCAAACCGAGGATAGCGATGCGGCGCAATGAAACTTTAGTCATAGAAGGAAAATCACCAATTGATGCCGGCCTGCTTCATGGACTGACGCAGGGTATCGTGATAGCACTCCGACAGCGGGGTCAGGGGCAGGCGGATCCCGGCGGGGATCAGGCCCATTTCGTGCATCACCCACTTTACCGGGATGGGGTTGGCCTCGACGAACAAGGTCTCGTGCAGGCCGGCGAGGCGGTCGTTGATGGCGCTGGCCGCCGCGCGGTCGCCGGCGACGGCCGCCTCACACATATCATGCATGGCGCGCGGCGCGGCGTTGGCGGTGACCGAGATCACCCCATTGGCGCCCAGCAGCATCAACTCCATGGCGGTGGCGTCGTCGCCACTGTAGAGATCGATGCGGTCGCCGCAGCGTTCCAGGATCTCGCGGCCGCGATCCAAATCGCCGGTAGCCTCTTTGATGCCGACGATGTTGGGGATCGCCGCCAGCCGCGCCACGGTCTCGGGCAGCATGTCGCAGGCGGTACGCCCCGGCACGTTATAAAGGATCTGGGGAATGGGCACCGCCTCCGCCACCTTCTTATGGTGGAGGTACATACCCTCCTGGGTGGGCTTGTTGTAGTACGGTGCCACCAGCAGGCAGGCGTCGGCGCCGCCCTCCATGGCGCAGCGGGTCAGGTCGATGGCTTCGCGGGTGGCGTTGGAGCCGGTGCCGGCGATGACCGCTATGCGGCTCTTGGCGAAATCCACCGCCTGGCGGATGACCTTGCAGTGTTCCTTTTCATCCAGGGTGGGCGATTCACCGGTGGTACCCACCACCACCAAGGCATCGCTGCCCTGTTCGATGTGAAATTCAACCAGGCGTTCCAGCCCTTCGGAATCGAGACTCTCGTCCGGGTGCATGGGCGTAACCAGTGCCACCATGCTGCCATGAAACATTGAAAAGGATCTCCTTGGGATCTGTCAGCGCATGTTACTTGGCGACGCCCACCATGACAAGGCGCCGGGAAATGATCATATTCACTACCATGTCGGAAGTACGTATCATAGCAAAATCGAGCACGCCGCGGGACCCGCAATCCGTCACCCCGTGCGCGTCATCATCCAATTCGGATCGCCACGGCGTTCAGCCCGCACATAAGGAGAACAAATCATGAGTAAAGTGGCCATTGACAAAGCCGTTCCGGACTTCATGCTTCCCGCCACCGGCGATAAGACCTTGAGCCTCTCGGAACTCAAGGGCAAGAACGTGGTGCTGTATTTCTATCCCAAGGACAACACGCCGGGCTGCACCCTGGAGGGCCAGGATTTCCGCGACCTCAACGCCAAGTTCAAGCGCGCCAACACCGTGGTGCTGGGCGTGTCCCGCGACAGCGTCAAATCCCATGAGGGCTTCAAGCAGAAGCAGGACTTCAACTTCGATCTGTTATCCGACGCGGATGAAAAACTGTGCAAGCTGTTCGACGTCATCAAACTCAAGAACATGTACGGCAAACAGGTGATGGGGGTGGAGCGCAGCACCTTCCTTATCGACGCCAAAGGCGTGTTGCGCCGCGAGTGGCGCAAAGTGAAGGTGGACGGCCACGCCGCCGAGGTATTGGACGCGACCAAGGCGCTGTAAGCGGCGCGGTGCCCATGGCCTACTGACTATTTGCGGCGCGGCGCGCACCCGCGCGGAATTCGATTCACAACGGCAGGCCATCTATATGTCAAAGAAAAAAAGGCAGTCCCATCGGCGATTGATCGTGCTGGACACCAATGTCCTGATGCACGACCCATCCTGTCTGTTCCGCTTTCAGGAACACGACGTGTTCGTGCCCATGATCGTGCTCGAGGAGTTGGACAACAATAAACGCGGCCATTCCGAGGTGGCGCGCAACGCCCGTCAGGCCAGCCGCTTCATGGAAGAGTTGGTGTCGAACGCCACCCGCCAGGACATCGAAATGGGCCTGCCGCTGCCCAAGCCGTCGGAAGGCCACTTCGTCAGCGGCAGTCTATTCTTTCAGACCCGCGCCCTCAGTTACGATCTGCCCCGCGACCTGCCCGGCAACATGCCGGACAACACCATTCTAGCGACGGTGTTGGCCTTGCAGGGACTGCATCCGGAACGCCCG
>CAYWIQ010000135.1:0-6681 GCA_964458405.1 uncultured Chromatiaceae bacterium | reverse complement strand
TGGCGGGTAGGCCACCATGTGACCTTGCTGGGGAATCAAGGGCCGCAGAATGGGCACCAACTGCGCGGCGGGCACATTTTCCAAGGGAATAACCCTGGTAATCACCTCGTCACCCTGCCCGGTATCTTTGTCCGTCGCCACCGGTACACCCGATTGCTTGGCGTTGATATCAGGCACGATCTTGATCACGTCGCCGCTGGGCACCGCGGCAAAGCCATGCACCTGTAATACCGACAGGAACACCTGATAAAGCTCATCCTTATTGAGCGGCTTACCGGATATGATGGTGACCTTGCTCTTGACCCGCGGATCGACAATGAAATTTTTACCGGTCTGCTGCGCCATCCAACCGATCACCGAATCGATATCCGCATCCTTAAAATTCAAGGTCACCGTCTTAGCGGCAAAGGCAGGTGCGATGCCCAACATTAAAAGCAAACACGCCCATACTATCTTCCGCATAGCCTTACCGGCGAGATCGTTATCAACCTTTTTGTCTTTGGGCATTTCTCATCCTACATTCTTGTGCCGTCAATGATCCCGTCCAAACTTTATCATTAACCCGATGATCCAACGGGAATGGAGATGGTTATGGGGCTGCCGCCGCGCAGCAATTCCACGTTCAGTTGATTCGCACTATTCATTGTGCGCAATAGCCGCATCCTGCCACTGGGGTCAGTTAAACTCACACCATTCACCGATGTCACGATATCCCCCGCATGTATGCCGAACTTCCGCAGGGCCATGGGATCGCGCCCCGGACGCAAGCGATAACCCACCATGCGGCCATTTTGCCAGTACGGTTCGCCCTGCAGCAGATTGGCGAGGCTCTGGGGATCTTTGATAAATTGATCACGATAATGTTTCAGCAGCGCACCGGCATCCGGCGCGACGGCGGTTTGAACGTTATTATCGCCGGATCTTGCCGGGACATTGCTCGAAATTTTCAAGTCGTCGGCGGGTAACCGCAAGGTCTCTAGCCGACCGCCGCGCGACAGTACGATGTATTGGTCATGCACCTCCTTGAGCGTCGCACCACCGGGTAGCTCCGAACCCACCGTGTAAAAGTCCTCATTGCCGCTGGGATCCGCCACAATCGCGGTGGCGGTATGCGGGTCGTGCGAGGCCATCACCCCGCGTAATACCAACTTCAAATGGGTTTCCGGGATGTTGGCCTGGTGTGCGGACTCGGCCGCAGTCTGCGCCTGACCGAATAAATGTTTAGCAACGATCTGGCGACTTATGGACATGGCATCGTTTACCGGCGTCAGCGTGGAAGGGGCCGCGCTCATGGGGAGAGAGGTCGTTGCGGGGCCCATGGGGATAGGCACCAGCATCCATGTCAAGCGCGCGGCACTATAGGCCAACAGCGCCACACCCAAGACTGTCGCGACGCCCGCATATCGGCCGGCACTCAGCGCCTCCGCACCCATGCCTCTATAGTGTTTCCAATCCATCAACGCCGTTCAGGCTCCGTCCCGATAATCCATCAAACAAATCCCGCCCATCATACGCCCATACCTCTTCATCAACAAAAAAGTCAGAAATTTTAGTCTCCTTCGGTCGAAATGGTCGAAACTTAATGATGCCGTGGACAGATGAAACAACGCTTAATATTCGATCAGTAAAGCCCCGAAATTACCGCAGGAGACGCCAAATTGAGCCAGTGTAGAGTAAATACACCGCCACGGTGCTAGCGGAAGGCAACCTCTACGCTGTTTATGCACAAATACAGTGCCGACCATCCGTCAAGCCACTTAACAGGGGCATTTTTGCCGATACCCTCGCCAAACGGATGTAATAGACTGTTTTTACTCAATTAAACAACCTAGCTCATTTTCTCGCCAAGAGGGGGAATGCCTAGAAATGACAACTGTCTGAGAAACTCTCTCGCAACTCTTCCACAAACTTATCCACAGATATTGTGGATAGTCAAAAATTGTAATTTCCAGCAAAGGGTTAATAAACAATCATCGCTGCGCACTTTAATTTCCCGTCCCCTTTAACCGACAAGAAATCCCTTGTCGCCCACAAATTTTCACAAGTGGAGATGTCGCTATCATTACAGTACCCACCCGGAAGCCGCTCGGCTGAATCACACGCAGCGGATCGAAAGGGACCCTTACAAGTGGTAGTTACCTTGTATCGCCAAGGATCATTTCCAGCGGAGCAACACCCATTGGGGAACGATGGGCGTGGAATTCAACTGCGGACGGCGGGTATCGAAATTGCCGTCCCCTGTATCATCGATGAGGTAGTAGGGATAGCCCTTGGCGGGCGTAATCTTGATCATGTAGACCTGATTGTTCACCCGATATTCTTCGATTCGCTCCTGACCGCGCTGGGTAATGGTGACATCCGGTTCCTGCGGTACGTTTTCGGCATTGTCATTCCCGGACGCAGGCGGTTTGTCGTCGGCGGCAATGGCTGCGCCAAAGGCAAAAAAGAACAATATGACCACCCCCCGTACAACTCTCGACATAATTGGGTTCCAAATACGGCGTAATGAAGATTATAAATCCAACAGCATTTCCTGCTCTTCGGCAGACGGTTCAAAACCACGGTTCTCATAGTGGTTAAAGATAGCATCCACTACCTGTTGCGGCTTGTCCAGCACTTGCAACAAATCCAAGTCGACCGCATCGATGGTGGCCTCACTGACGAGTGTAGCCTTAAACCAATCAATTAACCCTCTCCAAAAGGGGGTATGCACCAGGATGATAGGGATACGTCGGGTCTTGCCGGTTTGCACCAAGGTCAAGATTTCAGCCAATTCATCCAAGGTGCCGAAGCCGCCGGGCAGCACTACATACGCCGAGGCATACTTGACAAACATCACCTTGCGGGAGAAAAAGTGGCGGAAATGCAGGGAAATATCTTGATATTGGTTGGCGGTCTGCTCCTGCGGCAGCGCGATATTGAGGCCGATGCTCGGCGACTTGCCGGCAAAGGCGCCCTTGTTGGCCGCTTCCATCAAACCGGGGCCGCCGCCGCTCACCACGCTGAAACCGGCGTCGGCCAGACCGCGGGCGATCTCCTCGGTCAATTTGTAATAGGGATGATCGGGTGCTATACGCGCCGACCCAAACAGGCTCACGGAGGGTTTAATATGGGCCAGCCGCTCGAAGCCTTCGACGAACTCGGCCATGATCTGAAAGATCTTCCACGACTCGCGGCTGAGCATGGAATCATTGACGGGCATGAAGCTGGGATGGGTGGCGCGGTGCTTATCGTCCATAACACATTCTCTCCGCTGGTGATGATGAAGCTATCGGATGCGCATGGCGCTATTTTTAGTACAATCCCCGCAATCGCCGTGGTCCGGACCTAAGTAAGACCTTATCATTAATGAATAAGAAACCCTCGCAACTATTGGTGCTGGTGGACGGCTCCTCTTACCTCTACCGCGCCTTTTATGCCTTGCCCGCGCTAACCAATTCCCGTAATGAACCTACCGGAGCGGTATACGGCGTGGCCAACATGCTGCGCAAACTGTTGACCGACTATGAGGCCGATTACGCGGCGGTGGTGTTCGACGCCAAGGGCAAGACCTTTCGCGACGAGCTGTTCGAACAATACAAGGCCCACCGCCCGCCAATGCCCGACGACCTCCGCGCCCAGATCGCACCACTGCATGCCATCGTGCGCGCCAGCGGCCTGCCTTGCCTGGTAGTGGAGGGCGTGGAGGCGGACGACGTCATCGGCACCCTGGCGCAACAAGCCGCCGCAGAGGGTATTAATACCCTGATTTCCACCGGCGACAAAGACATGGCCCAACTGGTCAACGACCGCATCACCCTCATCAATACCATGTCCAATACCGTCCTCGACCGCCAGGGCGTGGTGGAAAAATTCGGCATCGCCCCGGAACAGATCATTGATTATCTCGCCCTGGTGGGCGACACCTCGGACAACATCCCGGGCATCCCCAAGGTAGGCCCCAAGACTGCGGTCAAATGGCTCACGGCCTATGGCTCGTTGGACAACATCGTGGCCCATGCCGAGGAGATTCCGGGCAAGGTGGGCGAGAACCTTCGCGCCCACCTGGGGCAGCTGCCCCTCGCCCGCCAGCTCGCCACCATCCACTGCAACGTCGAACTCGAAGCCGGTCCGACCCAACTGCGTCACCAAGCTCCAGACAGCGCTGCCTTGTCGGACCTTTACCGAAAACTAGAGTTCAAGAGCTGGCTCAAACAGCTTCAGGAACAAAACGGGGAGCAGCAAACGCCCGCTGACCCGCCAGCGGCGAAGCCGCCGCAACATTATGAAACCATCCTCAGCCAGAACGCCTTGGACCACTGGCTGCAGCGCCTGGAACAGGCAGATTTGTTCGCCTTCGACACCGAGACTACCAGCCTGGATTATATGGAGGCGCACATCGTGGGGGTATCCTTCGCCATCACCGCCGGCGAGGCCGCCTATGTGCCCCTGGCCCACGATTACCTGGATGCACCGCCGCAATTGCCGCGCGATGCCACCCTGGAACGGTTGCGTCCGCTATTGGAGGATGAGGCGCGCCACAAGGTGGGACACAACCTGAAATATGACATGAGCGTGCTTGCCAATCACGGCATCCGCCTGCAAGGCATCGCCCACGACACCATGCTGGAATCCTATGTGCTCAACAGCACCGCCAGCCGCCACGACATGGATTCCCTGGCGCATAAATACCTGGACCATGACACTATCTCCTTCACCGACATCGCCGGCAAGGGCGCCAAGCAGCTCACCTTTAATCAGATCGCCATCGAGCAGGCCGCGCCCTACGCGGCGGAAGACGCCGATATCACCCTGCGTCTCCACCAACACCTCTGGACACAACTGGAAAAGGTGCCCAATCTTTCCGCATTGTATTCCGAGATAGAGGTGCCGCTGGTGTCGGTGCTGTCGCGCCTGGAGCGCAACGGGGTACTGGTGGATGCGTCCATGTTGCGCCAACAAAGCGATGAATTGGCCGAGGCCATGGCGGCCCATGAGCAACGCGCCCATGACCTTGCCGGACAGGCCTTCAATCTCGGCTCACCCAAACAGCTGCAGGAAATCCTCTACGGCAAACTGGGACTGCCGGTGACCTACAAAACACCCAAGGGACAACCCTCCACCGGCGAAGAGGCCCTACAGGAACTGGCGGACGAGCACCCACTGGCAAACCTGATTTTAGAGTACCGCGCCCTGAGCAAGCTCAAATCCACCTATACCGATCGCCTGCCCGAACAAATCAATCCCCGCAGCAGCCGCGTCCACACCTCTTATCATCAAGCGGTGGCTGCAACCGGGCGCCTGTCATCCAGCGATCCCAACCTGCAGAACATCCCCATCCGTACCCCGGAGGGCCGCCGCATCCGCCAAGCCTTCGTCGCCCCACCCGGCTACAAGATCGTCGCGGCCGACTATTCCCAGATAGAACTGCGCATCATGGCCCACCTGTCGGGGGACGAGCGTTTGCTGCAGGCCTTCGCCTCCGACCTCGATATCCACACCGCCACGGCGGCGGAGATCTTCGCCGTCTCCCCTGCGGAGGTCAGCGGCGAACAACGCCGCAACGCCAAGGCCATCAACTTCGGCCTGATCTATGGCATGTCCGCCTTCGGCCTGGCGCGCCAATTGGGCATCGATCGCAATGCCGCCCAGGACTATATCAACCTCTATTTCGCGCGCTATCCCGGCGCCAAGCAGTTCATGGACCGCACCCGCCTGCAGGCCAAGGAGCAGGGCTACGTGGAGACCCTGTTCGGCCGTCGGCTTTACCTACCGGACATCAACGCCCGCCAGCAACAGCGCCGCCAGTACGCGGAACGGGCCGCCATCAACGCCCCCATGCAGGGGACCGCCGCCGACATCATCAAGCGCGCCATGCTGCTCAGCGACGCCTGGCTGCGCAACAGCGGCGCCGATGCCAAGATGATCATGCAGGTGCACGACGAGCTGGTGTTCGAGGTTGGCGAAGGGGCATTGGCTAGCTGTACCGCAGAAATCGAACGCTGCATGAAGGCCGCCGCCGCCCTGGCGGTGCCCCTAGTAGTGGATATCGGCAGCGGCGACAACTGGGATGAAGCACACTGATGCGGACGGCCGATGCCGTCACGACAGCGTTAATTTGTTAATTTATGTAAAAATTATCATTTACGCCAAAAAAATGGTGCCGGCCATGAACTTTTTTTCCGCGCGACACTCTCATGATGGTGAGTACGGTTTCTACATTTCTGGCCCGTGCTCTCCCGCTCGCCCTCCCTTGAGCGGGGACCCCTCTAACCTGGCTTCCCCAAGCCGGGTATCTTCGGCCCCGGTTCCTCCTCCCTCTTATAAACCGGGGCCTTTTTTCGTCAAATTTCCATCCATTTTGCAAGTATTTGTTGTGCCTCCGCAACCCCTGAACGTTTTAGCGAGGAAAATAGCTGGAGGGTGACGGTCACCGTCCCACCGTATTCCCGGGAGACGCTGCTGCGGACCTTGTGTAACACCGCCGCCGCCGCGCCGCGACTCAGTTTATCGGCCTTGGTGAGCAGCAGGTGAACGGGCAGGCGGGCGTGGTCGCAGCGGGGACATGCGGCCGGTCCCGATCGCGTCCGGCATATCGTCATGAAATCCACGGGCCACTCGCTCGCCAACCCGGTCAAGTTCATCCGCTACATGCACCTGCTGGACCGCATCATCGAGGATTTCTCGGCGCAACCGGGGGTG
>CAYWIQ010000134.1:0-6783 GCA_964458405.1 uncultured Chromatiaceae bacterium | reverse complement strand
CAGATCACCAGTAACGACGGAACCCAGAGTTGGCAATCTCCGTCCATGGACCACCAGGACTTCCATCTGCCGCGCAATATCCCGCCGAACGTCCGCCATTTCCAGCATATCAAGCATTCCGGTAGCGAGCTCTATACCTTTTCATTGGGTATCACATTTGACCTCAGCGAGGACATTCACGAAGGTTACACCTTCACTGTCGCCGAAAACATGTCGGGATATAATGAGCGGCTCGCCAATTTTCGCCGCAGCCTATGGGGCTCGCTAAGCGGCGTCGCCGTCATCCTATTAGCGGTGCAAGCCATGGTCTTGCGGTGGAGCCTGGCGCCATTGCGCCAAGTGGCGGAAGACCTTGCCGCTATCGAGTCCGGCAAGCGCCAACAACTGGAGGGTCGCTATCCCCGAGAAATGCGCGGCCTGACCGACAATCTCAATGCCTTGCTCGCCAGCCAACGCGAACACCTTGATCGTCATCGCAATACCCTCAGCGACTTGGCCCACAGTCTCAAGACCCCCCTGGCGGTGTTACGCGGAGAATTGGACAAATCCCCTCCGCCCAGGGAACAGTCCACCACCATGAAGGAACAAGTGCTGCGCATGAGCGAAATCGTGGACTATCAACTGCAACGAGCCGCCACCTCAGGACGTCTACCGTTGTCGGCGCCGTTATCCATCGCCCGCGCTGCACGCAAAATCGCCGCCTCGCTTAACAAAGTCTATGCTTCCAAACAGATCGACTGTCAAATCCATACCGTTAAGGGCGCCAATTTCTACGGTGAAGAGGGCGATCTTTTAGAGGTACTGGGCAATCTGTTGGACAATGCTTATAAATGGTGTACAAGACGGGTCGTGGTCGGCGCCACTATTGAGCTTGGCCGGGGACTTCAACTAAGCGTGGAAGACGATGGTCAGGGGATTACTCCGCAAAAAGCTGAAAGCGTACTTCAACGAGGGGTGCGCGATGATGCCTCCAACCCCGGCCACGGCATAGGCCTGGCCATCGTGCAGGACATTGTTGGGGTTTACAATGGCCGCCTGACCATTGAAAAAAGCCCGACGCTGGGCGGCGCCAAGATCACCCTATTCCTGCCCAATCAGTGAACATCTGCAAAGCAATTAGGCACTATGAATCAATGCCGCGGCTCCGTCATTTCGGCGCGCAGTAAAACCAAGAAATCTTCACCCGGCGCGCCTCCCAAGAGACGTTGCTTGTTTATCATCTTCCATGCATCGGCGTAATGACCTTGCCAATACTGGGCTATCGCCCACGATCCGAACAATTTGGGATCAGTCGGATCCAAAGAAACCGCGCGCGAATAGAAATCCTCGGCGTGTTCGAAATCATTTTGTTTATCCATCGCACTCAGCGCGGCGTCCGTTACGGCGCAATAAGTATAGATCCGTCCTGCATCAGCCAATGCCATAGGTCTCGACAAATTGAGTCTTATGGCTCGATCAATCATCGCCTTGGCGAGACAACTCTTCCCCTGATCGTCATAAATCATGGCGAAACCCCAATAGGGATCGGGGCTACTGGGATCTAGCAACCAGGCCTGATTAAAACGCTGCATGGCAGAGAGGTAATCACCGATTTGAAATTGTCGGATACCCTGTTCAAGCAGGTGCCGACCTGCGGCCTCTCGACTACCATAACGCGGGACTAATTCCTCATTGAGCCTTGCTTGCTCGGCATGCAACCCAGGATCGTCCTGTAGCTGGCCCCTACCATACATAGGTACCCCGTCGTTGAGATGCTCGACAGGCCTCCCACCCGTAGCGCAGGCGGCGATGAGCAGCACACTGAGGAATAACGCCAATAGTTTTACGTGCAACCGCATGAACCGACTTCTCAATGGCCACGCATGGGCCGGCAACCTGTTTGAATAAGAAACACAATCCGAAATAACCCGGCTGAGTTCGGAATTCATGGTACCACAGGGTCATGCAGGTTTATCACGGTCTAGCCGGCCCTGGGGCAGGCCGGCATGGATGAGTCTCTACAATCAAAATCGCTACCTGTCGGATTGGCATTGCGACGAATCGAATCTCACCTGCTGCAAGTATACCCCCCCCGGAATTTTGGCCTCTTAAAGACATCGGCGCTTCACGGCAAGGTATCACCGCTCTCCCCCGGCATCGCCAACCACGCGCACCAGGCCCGGAACAGTTCTTCATCCAAGGCCGCCACGGCGGAACGCGGTTTGATGTCCGCTTGAAATACGGTTTCACCGTGGAGGGTTGCGGCATACCCCCCCGCCTCGGCGAGAATTAGACTGCCGGCGGCATAGTCCCAGATCCGCTGTTTACCATGTAAATAGACATGCCCCCGCCCGGCGGCTATCCAGCACCAATCCAGGGCCACCGAGCCGAAGCTGCGCTGGGAGCTATAAGGCGGGTGCTCCGCCAGCCGCCGGGCCAGTGCGGCATCCAGGCGCTTGAAGTCTATGAGGGCCACGGTCTGAGCAAGTGACACCCCGGGATCGCGGTTGCCCAATTGAGCATCGTTACACCACGCCCCCCGACCTGGTAACGCCCAAAAACATTCACGCCGCACAGGATCATAGACCACCCCCACCACCGGTTGGTTGTCTTTTATCAAGGCCACTGATACGGAGAAGAAAGGAACACCCGCGGCGAAATTGCTGGTACCGTCCAGGGGATCTACACACCACAAGGGGGTGAGGTCATCCCGTAGCATCTGTTGTTGGGTCTCTTCATCCATCTCCTCGCCCAGGAGCGGAATATCCGGCCAGTGAACGGCGAGATCGGCCCGTAACCTGGCTTGCATGGCGGTATCCGCCTCAGTGACAACGCTACCATCGCGCTTTTCTCTGCGATCACTGGCACTAAAACGGGGCAGCAGTTCCTGGTCCGCCGCCTGAATAATGATCTGTTTCAGTCGTTCAATATCTAGCATGTTCTGCATCTCTTGGGTTAGTACCGATTTGTTGTGCACGACAAGGCCCTATGCCCCACGGGCACACCCTATTTGTAGCTAATGAGGAAGCGAAGGGCACAACGGTATGGCAACTTATTTTTTTATTGTACAGCGTTATGCTTGCGGGTGACGAGCTTGAACAGTACGCTGCGTAGATGGCTGATTCCAGTATTAAGATTGCGGTTGCGGTCACACCCGACCCCTTAACTGACCGCGCCGAGCGCCTCAGCCGCGAATTGGCTATCCCGCAATGCCAGCCGCCCTGCGATGAATTCGACTACACACTCGCGTATAACGACGGCTGCGGGTCACCGCGCTTGGAATTGCTAATAACCCGCGCGTATGGGCCGGGGCCGGTATACGTGGACTTCGTAAAAGGCGCCTTGGGTTTTCGAACCCGTCACGGCAACCGTGGCAAGGAGCCGCTGGCCCGCGCCGTGGGCTTGAAGGGCGCCGTTGTGCCCACGGTCCTGGACGCCACCGCCGGACTAGGCCGTGATGCCTTTATCCTGGCTACACTGGGCTGTCGGGTCACTATGGTGGAACGTTCGCCGTTTATCGCCGCCTTGCTGCGTGACGGACTTGAGCGGGCCCTGGCCGCTGACGACACTCGCGCCGCTGCGGAGCGGATGTGCCTTCATAGCGGCGATGCCGCCACCGTCATGAAGCAGTTTGACGCGCCCCATCGCCCCGACGTCGTGTATCTCGATCCCATGTATCCCCATCGCAGCAAGAGCGCCTTGGTCAAAAAGGAGATGCGCCTGTTACGCACTCTGGTGGGTGAAGACTTGGATGCACCACGCCTCTTGGAGTCGGCGCTGCGCACGGCGGCTAAGCGGGTGGTGGTAAAACGCCCGCGCTTGGCCGCGGCGCTTCCGGGTGTTGCCCCGTCCCATTCCCTGATGGGCAGCACCACACGCTTCGATATTTACTTGTGCGCATCCACACCCGGCGAAGGTTAAAATAATAGCGCGGAATCCCCCCGCCTGACTCGGAGGACATCACTATGGAGGACCCTCGGTTGGTCGATATCGAGATTCGCCTCACCCACCAGGAAGCCACCTTGCAGGCACTCAATGACGTGATTGCCGATCAGCAACGACTGATCGACCAATTGCGCAAACAAGTGGAAACGCTACAGCGGCAGATGCGTGATATGTCATCCGCCGGCATCGCCTCGCCCTGGGAAGAGCCTCCGCCACCACACTATTAAATCACGTCCCCGATGCAAGGCATCTAGCGCGATGCCGCGTTATCTTCGGGCAAGGGAAGATCGCGCCCCAACAGACGGTTGAGCGCTGCCCCACCAAACAACTGAAAACCGCGCAAGGCCTCGGGAGGATGGCCGGCCACACACACGATGGGTTTGCCCTTAGCCATCCCCATGATCAGCGGTCGCCCAGAACGCATGGGGACACCGTCAACCAATAAATCGCCCAAGGCCTGCACCACATTCGAGATGAAATCGCCACCGCCAGCGGCGGTACCGCCGGAGATCACCAGCATGTCACTACTATCCAGCGCGCTACGCACGGCGTTCACAACGCTATCAAAATCATCGCTGAGAATACCGCCGCTGTGGGCTTCGCCGCCCGCTGCGGTGACCGCGGCGCACAGCATCAGCGAGTTGCTGTCACGGATCAGGCCGGGCCGCAAGGGCTGGTCATAGGCAATCACTTCGTCGCCGCAGGCCAATACGGTAACCCGAGGTCGTTTGGCCAGCGGCAACTGTGTAACGCCTAGGGCGGCGACCGCCCCGACTTCCGCCGCGCCCAACACCGCGCCGGCGGGAACCACCACCGCGCCCATTTTAAGATCGCAGCCTTGATCCTCGATAAAAAAACGCGGTGGAAACGGTCGGCTAACGGTGAAACGATCACCCTCGCGCTGCGCCTCCCACATACGCACGATGGAATAGGGACCCTCCGGCATCACCACCCCGGTAACCACTTCCACGGCCTCGCCCTGTTTGAATGGTGGACACTGTTCATCACCGGGCTTTAGGGCGCCCACGATGGAAAAGGCCACTGGAGCATCTTCGGAAGCCGCGGCGGTATCCTGGGTATGCACCACGAAACCCTCGACGATGGCGCGATGGTAGGGCGGCATGTCCGTTGCGGCAACAACGTCTTTATAAAGGGTGCGCCCCAATGCCTCGGCTGTAGAACAACTCTCTTCGCTGGCGGCACGAAATGCTACGGCATCGACGAAACGCTGTTGCGCCTCGATCAAAGGCGATGTTTCAGTCATGAAGATATCCCTCTATCTAGAGTACAATAATGATCGGTCTACACGCGACTCCGCGTCGAACTCACCAACGTCCATCGCATTCAACGACGGATCAGATCCATGAATTCCATACGAGTACGGGCATCGCCTTGAAATATGCCGCGCATGGCACTGCTCAAGGTGGAGCTGTTCTGCTTCTGCACACCTCGCATCATCATACAAAAGTGACTGGCCTCCACCACCACCCCCACTCCGCGCGGCGATAGGATATCCATCAGGCCGTCGGCAATCTGCCCTGTCATGCGCTCCTGTACCTGTAAACGACGGGCAAACACATCAACGATGCGGGCGATCTTACTCAAACCGATGATCTTGCCATCGGGCACGTAACCGACGTGTACACGACCGAAAAAAGGCAGCATATGATGCTCGCACTGGGAATAGAATTCCACGTCCTTGACAATGACCATCTCATCGCAATCATCGGGGAAGATGGCGCCTTCCACCACCTCCTCCACCGTTTGCTTGTAGCCGCTGGTGAGAAATGTCAGGGCTTTGGCGATGCGCACCGGGGTGCGCAGCAACCCATGACGCTCAGGGTCTTCACCCAAACCGATCAATACCTGACGTATCAAATCTTCCAAATCCCCCGTCCCATTTTCATCGGGATGGGTGACAGTACCCTTGGTTCCGGCGTTCTGAATCTCATTGTTCATGGCATACCCACTTTCCGCCCCGCAACGATAGCGACGCACCTCCGTGCTTCGAGGGTCATCGAAGCCACCTTAAAAAATACCGACAACAGAAGAAAATTTATTCTGCTCAGCCTATTACCAATAATGAAGGATGGTTATAGTCAATTCAACCTTATATATTGCGGCTGATATAGCCCATCTGCACCAAGGGCACTTCGTGCCATAATAACCTGAACATTGCCCCGGTCTAACCATGCGATTAATCACCTGCGAATATCAACAACAACGGCACCTTGGAGTTGTACAGGACGACAGCGCCGTATTACCCGCCCTGGCGGGTGAACCGTTAATGGACATGATCGACCTTATCGCCGCAGGTCCTGAGGCGTGGCGGCGCTATCAAGACATGCTCCCACAGCTTTCTTCCGCCTGCCGCGTGCCGCTGAACCAGGTGACATTGCTGGCCCCTATCCCGCGACCACGCAAAAACATCCTGTGTCTGGGTCTTAACTATGCCGACCACGCCGCCGAGTCGACGGCCGCGCAGGGTCGCGAGCTTGTCGTACCCAAGGATATCGTGGTGTTCACCAAGGCGGTCACCAGCGTCACCGGTCCAGAGGCGGACATTCCATATGATGATACGGTCACCCGCCAACTGGATTGGGAAGTGGAACTGGCCGTCGTGATCGGCCTCCCTGGCCGTCATATCGCGGCAGACCAGGCCTTGCGACATGTTTTCGGCTATACCGTGATCAACGACCTGTCGGCCCGCGACCTGCAATTTCGCCACAAACAATACTTTCTCGGCAAAAGCCTCGACCATGGCTGCCCGATGGGCCCGTGGATCGTAACCGGCGACGAAATACCGGATCCGCAAAGATTGGATCTATGCTGCTGGGTGAACGGCCAGTTGAAGCAGCA
>CAYWIQ010000133.1:0-6812 GCA_964458405.1 uncultured Chromatiaceae bacterium | reverse complement strand
TCGTTACCGCGCCGAGGTGGAAGTGGAACTGGCCGATCATGCCTTGATCCCGGGGTTGATCAACGCCCACACGCACGCCGCCATGACCCTGTTCCGCGGCCTGGCCGACGACCTGCCGCTGATGGAGTGGCTCAACGATCACATCTGGCCGGCGGAAGGCACCTGGGTCAATCCCGAATTCGTGCGCGACGGTAGCCAATTGGCCATGGCTGAAATGCTCAAGGGCGGCGTCACCTGCTTCAATGACATGTATTTCTTTCCCGACGAAACCGCCCAGGCGGTCGACGAGGCCGGTATGCGCGCCGTGGTGGGGATGATCCTTATCGACTTCCCGACCGCCTGGGCCCAGGACGCCGAGGACTACTTGGATAAGGGCCTCAAGCTCCACGACCATTACCGCAATCACCCGCTGATCACCACCGCCTTCGCCCCCCACGCACCCTATACCGTGTCCGATGCGCCGTTGCAGCGGGTACGGGTGTTGGCGGACGAATTGGACGTCCCCATTCACATGCACGTCCACGAAACCGCCGCGGAAGTGCAACAAGGTATGGAGTCCGACGGTATCCGGCCGCTGCAACGACTCGATCAGTTGGGCCTAATCTCACCGCGTTTGCTGGGCATCCATATGACGCAACTCACCGATGAGGAAATCGCCGCCTATGGACGGGGCGGTGCGCATGTGGTGCATTGCCCGGAATCCAATTTGAAATTGGCCAGCGGTTTCTGCCCGGTACACAAGCTGCTGCAGGCCGGGGTCAATGTCGCCATCGGCACCGACGGCGCCGCCAGCAACAACGATCTCGATATGTTCGCCGAGATGCGCGGCGCAGCGCTGCTCGCCAAGGCCGTGGCCCAGGACGCCAGCGCCCTGCCCGCCCATCAGGCCCTGCGCATGGCGACCTTGAACGGCGCCGCCGCCTTGGGCCTGGCCCATGAAACCGGTTCACTGACGGCGGGCAAGGCGGCCGACATTACCGCGGTGCGTCTGGGCGCGCTGGAGACCCAACCGCTGTATCATCCCATTTCCCAACTGGTGTACGCCGCCGGTCGCCATCGGGTGAGCGACGTATGGGTGGCGGGCCGCCACCTGGTAAAGGAAGGCGTGCTGACCACCCTGGACGAAGACCAACTGCTGGCCAAGGCCGCCGCCTGGCAGCAAAAGATCAAGCGATTCGATTAGGAGGGCGAGACAAAATGATTGAGCAGCATTCAACAGACCCTCACCCCAACCTTCCTCCAACGGGGGAAGAAGACAATGCAACGCTTCGCGAATCCGATGTCAACATGGACCCCGGCGAAGTCGCCAAATTCGATCAATCCGCCAGCCGTTGGTGGGACCCCAACAGCGAATTCAAACCCTTGCATGACATCAATCCCCTGCGCTTGGATTTCATCGATGAACGCGCCGAACTTGCCGGTAAGCGGGTGGTGGACGTGGGCTGCGGCGGCGGCATCCTCGCCGAAAGCATGGCGGCACACGGCGCTGAAGTGGTAGGCGTGGATATGGCGGGTGCCGCGCTGTCGGTCGCCAAACTGCATATCCAGGAATCCGGGGTCAACGTCGACTACCGGCAGATGACCGCCGAGCAACTGGCCGCCGCCGAACCGGAATCATTCGACGTGGTGACCTGTATGGAATTGTTGGAACACGTGCCCGACCCGGCCTCGTTGGTGGCGGCCTGCGCACGGCTGGCCAAACCCGGCGGCCAGATATTCTTTTCCACCCTCAACCGCAATCCCAAATCCTATCTGTTCGCGGTAGTGGGCGCGGAATACGTGCTCAACATGTTGCCCAAGGGCACCCACGATTTCGCCAAGTTCATTCGCCCCGCCGAACTGGCCCGTTGGATACGCACCGCCGGGTTAACACTGAAGGAATTGGCCGGCATGAGTTATAACCCGATCACCCGTCACTACAACTTGGGGAACGACGTATCGGTTAATTATCTAGTATGCACTGTCAAAGAACCTGACGGGTTGGGAAGTCGCGCCCCCTCAATGGCGCCTTAAATAATTGCTCGCCGCGGTCGAAATGACACTTGGTAATATCGCGAATATTCAAGTGGCGGTGAACCACACCGCCTAATGATTTGCATCACTATTCGGAAATACTGACGTGACCAACCTCCTTTCCTCAGGCATACGCACCGTGCTGTTCGACTTGGACGGCACCCTGGCGGACACCGCCCCCGATCTCGCCTATGCGCTCAACTGTCTGTTGTTGGAACAGCAACGTGACACGCTGCCCTTTGAACGCATCCGTCCGGTGGTGTCCCACGGCGCCACCGCGCTGGTTAAACTCGGCTTCGAGATCAGCCCTGAAGAACCGGTATTCTCCGCCTTACGCGACCGTCTACTGTCGCTCTATCAACAACACCTGGCCCGGGAAACGCGACCGTTCACCGGCATTGCCGAACTGCTGGCCTATATCGAACAGCAAGGCATGAACTGGGGCGTGGTCACGAATAAACCCGCCTTCCTCACCCAGCCACTGATGACGGCGTTGGGTCTGGCCGAGCGTGCGGCCTGTATCGTCAGCGGCGACACCACCGCCAACAAGAAACCCCACCCCGAACCGTTGTTGTACGCCTGTCGCCTGGCGGGCAGCACGGCGCAACAATGCCTCTATCTTGGCGACGCCGAACGTGACATCCGCGCCGGTCACGCGGCCGGCATGCACACCTTGGTGGCGATGTTCGGTTATCTCGGCGACCAAGACCGGCCCGAGGAATGGGGTGCCGATGGCCTGATGACCTCACCGGCCAACGTCATCACTTGGATCGAGGAACACTCCAACCCGGTGAAACAACAAAGAATCCGCTGATGTGGGCAGTGCGCCACATTATATCCCGCCGCGACGGTTATAATTGCTAGACTAAAATTTACCGTTCGGGATACTAGTAGAAACCTACGTCATGACTGTTACCGCCACTTACGTCACCCTGGCCCTGGTCGCTGCTTTGGCGGCCTTGGCCGGTGCGCTGTTCGCGCACTTACGGGTACAGCGCCGCATCACCGCGCTCAAGGAGGAAAACGCCAGCCTCAAGGCCACGGTGGATATCGAACGCCGCACCTCCGGCGAGAAGATGTCCATCATCGAAAACGCCCGCACCCAGTTGTCCGAGACCTTTACCACCCTTTCCAGTCAGGCATTGCGCAACAGCACAGAAGAGTTTCTCAAACTGGCTCAGGAGAATCTGAAAAAATTCCAGGTCGAGGCCAAGGGCGAATTGGATCAAAAAGAAAAGTCTATTGAAAATCTACTGCAACCGGTTAAAGAGGCCCTCACCCGCACCGACCATCATCTGCGCGAGTTGGAAAAGGATCGTAAGGAGGCCTATGGCTCCCTGACCAAACACCTGGAATCCATGGCACAGACTCAACTGCTGTTACAAGGCGAGACGCGCAATCTGGTCCAGGCCCTGCGGCGTCCCGAGGTGCGCGGTCAATGGGGCGAGATGACCCTCAAGCGCTTGGCGGAGCTGGCGGGCATGGTGGAGTACTGCGATTTCTTTGAACAAGAGACCACCCAGGGTGAGGGCGGCAATCTGCGCCCCGATATGGTGGTGCGCATGCCCGACGGCCGCGAGATCGTGGTGGATGTTAAAACCCCGCTGGACGGCTATTTAAGCGCCGTAGAGGCACCCGACGACGGCGTGCGCACCTGGCACCTGGAACGCCATGCGCGCAAGGTGCGGGAACGGGTACGGGAACTGGCAAGCCGCAATTACTGGGCACAGTTCAAACACAGCCCGGACTTTGTGGTGATGTTCATCCCCGGAGATCAGTTTCTGAGCGCCGCCTTGGACATCGATCGCGATCTACTGGAATATGCCCTGGGACAAAAGGTCATCCTCGCCACCCCCACCAGCTTTGTGGCGCTGCTGCGCGCCGTGGCCTACGGCTGGCGCCAGCAAAGCCTGGCGGAGAATGCCGAGAAGATCCGCGATGTGGGTGAAGACCTCTATCAGCGCCTCTGCAATTTCACCGAGCACCTGTCCAAGCTGGGCAAGAACCTGGGCAGCAGTCTGGATCATTACAACAGGGCGGTGGGCTCCTTCGAGCGCCAGGTCATGCCCGGTGCGCGCAAATTCACCGAGATGGGTATCTCGTCGCGCAAGGAACTACACGACCTGGATCAAATCGAAAAAGGGGTACGCCAGGTGGCAAGCGCTCCCGCCCCATTGTCTACCACGGAAGACGACAACGAGTCCCAGCCCGGGACATCCCACTAATTTATCGAGTTTATGGGCTAGAGAGGTTCTCCGAAAGCGACCCGACGGCCATCCGATCCTGCTGTTTCGAACGTCCACTAAAATCTTCGCCCTTGATCGGCGCGTCAACTGCGAGGTATCTTGCTGGCGTTCGAAATCACAAGAGCGGCCCTGCGGCCACCAAAATGCTAAGTCTTGCACAACAGATCTTCACGGCTAGGTTATGAGCCTCACATTGGAAGCTCAAACCGTCGACATCAACCAGGCTTATGATCACTGCCTGCAGCTTGCCCGTAACCACTATGAAAACTTCCCGGTGGCCTCGCGCTTGGTGCCGCGACGGTTGCAACGCCCCATCGCCGTCATCTATGCCTTCGCCCGCAGCGCCGACGACTTCGCCGATGAGGGTAACCTTGATGCGGCAGAACGCCTGGCACGGCTGGACGACTACTCCGCCAAGCTGGAGACCATCGCCCGCGGCGAGCCCTTAAGCGATCCCATTTTCATCGCCTTAGCCGACGTAATCGCGCACCACCAACTGCCGTTGGAGTTGTTCCACGACCTACTCACCGCCTTCCGCCAAGACGTCACCAAGAAACGCTATGCGGATTTCGCCGAGGTCTTGGCCTATTGCCGCTATTCGGCCAATCCGGTGGGACGCTTGGTGCTGCATTTAGCGCAAGAGGCGACGCCCGACAATCTACGTGATTCCGATGCCATCTGTTCGGCCCTGCAGCTGATCAACTTCTGGCAGGATTTGGCCCAGGACCTCGACGAAAATGATCGCATCTATCTGCCCGAGGACGAGATGGCGGCTTACGGTGTCGATGGCTCGCAGCTCGCACAATACCGCAACGAACCGGCGTTACAGGCGCTGCTGGGCGAGCAAATCCAACGGGCGCGACGCCTGTTGGTGTCCGGTGCACCGCTGGGCGGACGCCTGCGGGGCCGCCTCGGCATGGAAATCCGCGCGACCGTACAAGGCGGACTCAGGATATTGGACGCCTTGGCGCGGCGCAATGATCCCTTCATCAGACCGCGTTTAGGTTATCGGGACTGGTTGAGTATCGCGCGCCACGCGCTGCTGCCTTGACCCGTCTGCTATCATTGTTTCACATGCCAACCGCATCGACCCCATGACACCCGAGCAGTATTGCGAACAGAAAACCGCCGCCAGCGGTTCCAGTTTTTATTTCAGCTTCTTGTTTCTGGAACCGGAGGCGCGCCAAGCCATGACGATTCTGTACGCCTTTTGCCGCGAGGTGGACGATGTGGTTGACGAGTGCAGCGATGCGGGCGTGGCACACACCAAACTGGCGTGGTGGCGGGACGAGATCGCCCGCATCTTCGCCGGCGCGGCGCAACATCCGGTGGGCAAGGCACTGCAGTCGGTGATCGCCCGCTACGATTTGCCGCAGGAACAATTCCTGGAGATCATCGACGGCATGGAAATGGACCTGGATTACAACGCCTATCGTACCTTCAAAGAGCTGTCTCTCTACTGTTACCGCGCCGCTGCAGTGGTGGGCCTGATGACCGCGGAAATCTTCGGTTACGACGACCGCCGCACCCTCAAATACGCCCATGATCTCGGCATGGCCTTCCAGCTCACCAATATCCTGCGTGACGTGGCCGAGGATGCCCAGCGCGGGCGTGTTTATATCCCGGAAGAAGACATGGAGCGCTTCAAGGTTAACCGCGACGATATCGTGCACGGCCGCTTCAGCGATAACATGCGCGAACTATTGAAATTCGAGGCGGATCGCGCCAAACACTATTATGAGCAGGCCTTCGGTCACCTCCCTGACAGCGATCGCTACCGCCAACGCAGCGGCCTGATCATGGCGGCGGTCTATCAGGCCCTCATCAAGGCCATCGAAGACAACGATTATCGCGTCCTTGATCAACGCATCAATCTCAGCCCGCCGCGCAAGATGTACATCGCCTGGCAAACGGCACGTCACGAAAAACGCCGCCACCTCGAACGCGTGTCGTAATCCACCCATGGCGTCAGCGGCCGAACACCCCGCCCGCGATTAGCGACGACATCGAAACTATTTACAGGGTGCACTATCAAACCTGCACGAGGTAATAAATCACATCTACCTAAACTTAGTAGTTAAATAAAGTCTCCGTAGACTTCGATGACGAACACGCCGATAACGAAGGAGAAACCCCATGAAATATAGACTTCTTGGCAAAACCGGACTTTATGTGTCGGAGATGTGTTTGGGTGGCATGACATTCGGCAGCGACGGATTCTGGAAGGTCATGGGCGGGCTGGATCAACACGCGGTCAATGAACTCGTCGGCCTGGCTTTCGATCAAGGCATCAACTTTATCGATACCGCCAACGTTTACTCGCTGGGTCAATCAGAATCCCTGATAGGTAGGTCACTTAAGGAGTTAAATCTGCCCCGTGATGAGCTGGTGATCGCCACCAAGGCTACCGGCATCATGAATGACCTCCCCAACGGCCGCGGTCAGTCACGCTATCATCTGATGAATGAGCTGGATGCCAGTCTGCGCCGCCTGCAAACCGGAACGCGCTGGTCTTCTACCCTCGCGCGGGTCTGCCGCAAGATCTCCGGGAAG
>CAYWIQ010000132.1:0-6815 GCA_964458405.1 uncultured Chromatiaceae bacterium | reverse complement strand
TAGTGTCAACGCTGCCCAAACTGTCCGCAAGTTCGGTAAGCGCAACCGGCCACGCTGCCTCATCCAGCGACGCGGCGTAGAGTGTCTGGATGACGGTATTTAACCGCTTTTCCATCCTCGCCTCCCCTGTACGACATCTATCTCGTAGTAATGGCCAGTATGACAGTCGACCTGAGTGGCGGCAAGGCGAGCGATCCGATAGTAGATTTCCATCTCAGCTCAACTACATGGTTATTTTATTAGGCAATTCCGCCACGTTAAACGATTCTGAAACCTCGACCCCATTCATCATCTATCCCTTCAGAACAGCGCAATGAGGCGAACGTTTCGGTATAGTGATGGAGATCACCACAACGCACACGCACATGCCCGACAGCCAACTCGTTTATCAAAATTTGGACCCCGACCGCATCCTTGACGCCGTGGAGAGCACCGGCCTGTGCTGCGACGGTCATTTCCACGCCCTCAACAGCTATGAGAACCGCGTCTATCAGATTGGGCTCGAGGACGGCGGTTTCATCATCGCCAAGTTTTACCGCCCCGGGCGCTGGTCCGATGAGGCGATCCGCGAAGAGCACACTTTCAGCCTGGAGCTGGAGGAACGGGAAATTCCCGTGGTGGCGCCCCTGCGCGACGAGAATGGCGAGACCCTGCACTACCATGAAGGTTTTCGCTTCGCGCTGTTTCCGCGCCGCGGCGGGCGCTGGCCCGAATTAGACAACCCGGACAACCTTCTGTGGCTGGGACGCTTCATCGGCCGCATCCACGCCGTGGGGGCCATAGAACCGTTTCACCATCGTCCCTCCCTCAGCATCGAGCATTTCGGTGAAGCCTCTTATCGCTATGTGCTGGAACAGGGCTTTGTCCCCGCCGAACTGCAGACCGCCTATCGCAGCCTGGCGGAAGATGTGTTGAAGCAGGTGCGTAATTGTTATGCGCGCGCCGGCGAGATCAACATCATCCGCCTCCACGGCGACTGCCATCCCGGCAATATCCTGTGGACCGACGACGGTCCGCACTTCGTGGATTTGGACGATTGCTTGATGGGCCCGGCGATCCAGGACCTGTGGATGCTGTTATCGGGCGAACGCCGCGACATGACCATTCAATTGTCCGACATCCTGGAGGGTTACACGGAATTTTTCGATTTCAATCCCCGTGAACTCAATCTGGTGGAAGCGCTGCGCACCTTGCGCATGCTGCATTACTCGGCGTGGTTGGCGCGGCGTTGGGAAGACCCGGCCTTCAAACAGGCCTTCACCTGGTTCAATACCCAACGCTACTGGGAAGAACAGATCCTGGCGCTGCGCGAACAGGCGGCGCTGCTCGATGAACCACCCCTCAGCTGGAACTGAGGAATCGATCCGGACGCCGTGCGTGCCCGATCAAATCGCGTAGCTCAACCTTGTATATATGGAACGTCCCATCCCTGGCACAGCGGTTCCCCAAGGTATACCGTTGATGGACATCGTCATACCCTGACCGACATAAGCACCGCCCAGCGGCAACGAATACAACCGGTCGAACAGGTTCTCTACGCCGACATCGAACCGCAGCCGTTTCCCGGCGTAACTGCTGCGCAGGTTGAACAGGCTGTAGCCGCCGGTCTCGATCTCGTTGCGGACTGCGGAGACATCATGCTTGCCGGCAACGAACTGGGCTTCGACGATATTGGTCCAATGCACCAGCGTCTGACTCAGCTTCAGCGTGGCATTGAGCGGCATAATGTTATACAGCCCGTCGCTGGTCGTCTTGTTCTCACCACGGGTGTAGTTCACTACTCCGCTCAAGGTAAAATCGCCATAGCCGTCCGTACGCGCCACCACTCGATGAGCCGACACGTCAATACCGTACAGCTCCGCCGACTGATTCACGTACCTGAGCACATTGAACTGATCAGCCGCACAGCTCGCGCCGGCGCATTCGGCGTCGATGTAATCATCGACGTGGGTATAGTAAGGCGTGAGCTTGAGACCCCAATGACTCTTATCCTGGTCGTGCCAATCCGCCGTAGCGCTGACGGTATAGGCTACTTCCGGTTTCAAATCGGGATTACCGACATAGCCGTTTCCATCACCGACAAAGTTGTTCATGATGGCGGCCATCGTCCAGGTCGACCAGGCATAGCGCTCGTAAAGGTTAGGCGAACGAGTCTTCTGTGCTACACCAAACTCGTAGCTGCTCGAGGCATTCGGCGTATAGCTGGCCAGAGCGGTCAAATCCCAGTTCCCGTCTGTTTGCTTGTGGTCACCATTGAAATTGGTCGAGTCAAGAAGCTGGTTCGACCCCATCATGTTGGTAGCGGCATAGCCGTGCACATTGCCGGTATCGGTTACCACGGTCTCGTGGCGTAGACCGATCTGGCCGGACCAGGTCGCGTTCAGTTGCCGCTGCCACTCGCTGTAGAGGGCGTAGCGGTCCCTCTGACCATTATTGATGTTTTGAAAGGTACCCGGAGCCATCATCCCGGTGCCGGAAGGCGGCCACCAATCGTCGAGCGTATAATGTTGGTATTCGCCACCAAGCCGCAGGATGTCGGCGGACGTAAGCATGAGACTTGCCTTGAGTTGGGCACCCGTGTTGCCCGAACGGGTGTTCATGGGCATACCCGGTGCGGTTCCGTATGTGAACTGCCTGTCATCGCCAAACTGCATCTGGTGATCGACGCTTTGGTGGTAAGCGCGGGCCTTTAACTCACCCCACCCGTAAGCGCCCGTATAGCCAAGATCGACTTGATCGCTCTTGTTGTCCGTCATATCCATGCGCTGGTTCGGAAAGCCCTGGTAAGGGATGTGCTGGTGGCCGTATTTAAGATCCAGCAGGTGATTTCCGCCAAGCCAGGCGAGATTGATCCCTTGGTTGATCGCCTTATATGCCGTTGAACCGACCACGTCGCCGTCAAGCCAGCCCCGGTCCGCCGCCGCCAGACCAGCCGGCTTAAAATCGCCTCCCGCCTTGTAATTGTCGGACTGTGCGGTCGATCCGGTGTAGGTCGCGCTGAGGTTTTCGCCGGCCACCGTCAGCTTGGCGTTGGCGCCCCGGGCGTCGCCGTTACTACGGTAGAAGGTACCGATCTCGCCCGTAGTCAGAATTCCGGCTCCGGCCTTGGCGAATTCCGGCTTGGCAGATTCGACCACGATGGTACCGCCGATGCTGTCACCCCCCAGGCTGACCGGGGAGATCCCGGCGTAGACGCCGATGTCAGCGACACTGGTGGGATCGATATAGGACAAAGGCGAATTCATGTGGTTGGGACAAGCCGAGATCATGTCCATGCCGTCGACCTTGATCCGCAAACGATCGTCGCCTAAACCGTGGACCGCAGGCAAGCTGGAGACGCCGCCGGCACCGTACAGGCTCACACCGGGGATATCGCGCAACAGGCTGGCGGTATCGCTGGTGGTGGAACGCAACCTGTCCAGACTAGCCGAGTCTAGCCGCCGGGCGCGCGGCAATTCATCGTCAGAGCGCGGTACCGTGATGATGATGGTGGTGATATCCTCGGGCCGGTAAACATCATCCGCCCCCCATGCGTTTGCTGCCAATGCCCCCAGAATAAAAAAAGAACAACCGGAGACTCTCCCTTTATAATGCATTTCTCTACCCCTTTACTCAGATATAAAAGCCCCAACGGGCATCGTTGCAGGGGATGGTATTTAATATTCAAAGATTTATTAATGTGACAAATCGTCGCAGGGATCGCGAATCACTGCGTTAGAAATATCGCATAGGGCAAGCTATCTAGATCAAGTGGTTCACGAGAAATTCCGGCACGCGGGACTCCAGCCAATAGTGCGGCGCCCACGGTTGGCCGGCAACGAAACCCACATGACCACCTGACGACGCCAGTTCGATCGACACCGCCGTGGACAAATCGCTTTGCTTGGGGACCACGGTCGGCGACATGAAAGGATCGTCACTGGCGTGCACCACCAATGTGGGCACGGTGATCGAGGAGAGCCAAGCAATGCAGCTGGCACGAGAATAATAGTCGTCGGCGTCGCGAAAACCATGCAACGGCGCGGTTATGCGGTCGTCGAATTCCCGCAGACTCTTGAGGGCGGCGATGGCCTTGTCGTCCCACGCTAACCGCTGTTGCGCGATCTTTCGGTACATCACCGCCTGCAGGCTGCGCAGCATGCGCAGTTCGTAAATACGGGAAAATCCTTGGTGTACACGCTGCGCAGCATTGGCGAGGTCGAACGGCACCGATACCGCCGCCGCTACCGCCACCGCCGCCGCCGCCGCATCACGACATTCGCCCAGCCACTTCAATAACACGTTGCCGCCCATGGAATAGCCGATGACCGCCACCGGCGTCTGCGGTTCTTCACGCTGCAACAGGCGGATGAAGTAATCCAGATCGCCGGTCTCGCCGGCGTGATAGCCGCGCGCCAGGCGGTTGGGGTCACCACTACAGCCTCGAAAGTGCATCAACGCACCGCGCCAACCGCGGCGGGCGATGACGCTCAACATGCCGCGCACGTAATGCGAGTCAATCGCCCCGCCCAAACCGTGCAGCACCACGACGATAGGGCCGCGCTCACCCACCCAATCCACGTCGATGAAATCACCGTCCGGCAACTCCACGCGCCGGCGGCGCAGCGCCAATCGCAACCGACGCGGCGCCAGCGCCGGCCACACCGTCTGCGCATGGCCGCCGGGCAGCCACCATGCGGGACGGAACGCGGCAGGAATGATCCGACCCGAAACCAGGCCGGTATCTTGAATGTCGGACAATATAGTCATGGTAATGCGTTATACGGAAATCTACGCTGGAGCCCGCCCGGCGATACCCCGGTCCATGGCATAATGGCCCTTGCCTCGATTAAGATAAAGCCCTATGCAGCAACTGACCCTCACTCGCCCCGACGACTGGCACATCCACCTGCGCGACGGCCCGCTGTTGACCACCACGGTGGCCCATGCCGCCCGACAGTTCGGCCGCGCCATCGTCATGCCCAATCTCAAACCACCGGTGGTCACCACGGCGCTGGCCGAGGCCTATCGGGCGCGCGTCGTGGCGGCGATACCCGCCGGCGCGCGTTTCGAACCGCTCATGACCCTGTACCTCACCGACAATACCTCACCGGCGGAGATCCGTAACGCCAAAGCGAGCGGCATCGTCCATGGCATCAAACTGTATCCCGCCGGCGCCACCACCAATTCCGACGCCGGCGTCACCCGGCCGGAACTGACCTACCCGGCCCTAGAGGCCATGCAGGAAGTGGACTTGCCATTATTGGTGCACGGCGAGGTCACCGATCCCGATGTCGACATCTTCGACCGTGAGAGGCTGTTCATCGAGCGCCGCCTGGCACCGTTGGTGGAGCGCTTTCCCGGCTTGCGTATCGTGTTCGAGCATATCACCAGCAAGGTAGCAGTGGATTTCGTCACCGCCGCGCCGCTGCGCGTCGCCGCCACCATCACCGCCCATCACCTGCTGCTCAATCGTAATGACATGCTGGTGGGTGGCATCCGCCCCCATCATTATTGTCTGCCGGTGTTGAAACGTGAAACCGATCGCGCCGCCCTGCTGCGCGCCGCCACCAGCGGCAATCCCAAATTTTTCCTCGGCACCGACAGCGCCCCCCATGCCCGTTCGGCCAAGGAAACCGCCTGCGGCTGTGCCGGCATCTACACGGCCCACGCCGCATTGGAATTCTACGCAGAGGCCTTCGAGGCCATGGGCGCATTGGATAAGCTGGAAGGTTTCGCCGCCTGGCACGGCGCCGATTTCTACGGCCTGCCGCGCAACGGCGCCACCGTTACCCTGATCAAACAATCGCAAGACGTAGCCGAGTGCTTGCCCCTGGGCACCGAAACGGTGATCCCCTTGCGGGCCGGCGGCACCCTGGCGTGGCGGATACAAGACGCCGTGAACGAACGATAGCCCGCCGGTAATCGTACTAGACGCTCAAGCGGACTTGACGAAACTCCGTTGGCGACCCTCGAGTGCGTGGAAGACGGCGGCGACACTCATGAAGTCACGGGCGAGATCACGGATAAAGCCGGTCTGGCGTTCCACATCCTGGGAGACCGCGCTCTGCTCCTCCGCGGCGGTGGCCACTTGCCCCATGCCTTCCTGCACCTCTGAGATGGAACTGCGGGTAAAGGCGGCGCTTTCCTGGACCTTAAGATGATCCTCCCGAAACTGAGACACCACCAGCGAAAGGCTTTCCGCCTTGGACTCGGCGCTGGTACCGCGATCGCGCAGTTCACCGAGAATGATTTCGATCTCTTCGACCGCGCCTTTGGTGCGACCGGCGAGGCTGCGTACTTCGTCGGCGACCACGGCGAAACCGCGGCCGTGCTCACCGGCGCGGGCCGCCTCGATGGCGGCGTTGAGGGCCAGCAGGTTGGTCTGGTCGGCGATGCCGGTAATGTTCTCGAGGATGCGACCGATGTTGGTCGATTCCGTGCCCAAGGCCTTGACCGCATCCACCACGTTGAGCATATCCTGCTCGGTCTTTTGCATCAATTCCGCCCGCGACTCCAAGTCCGCTGACAACCGCGCCGTGGATTCATCCATCGACGAGGTCTTGCCGCTGATGGTGACGCTGTTATGGGCGATCTCGGCGGTGGCGATCATCATCTGTTCCATGGCGGTCGCCATGGATTCCACTTCGTGACTGACGCCGTTTTTGAAGACCCGCATCAAGGCCTCAGCGAAGGATTGCATCATGATACCGCGGCTGTTGCACGCGGTCAGCACGGCGATACTGCCGCGCAAGCGCTCGATTTCTGCGTTTAGCTGGGCAATGGTCTCCTGCGCCGCGTCATCATCCCGGCGCCGGTCGAACCAATTTGAAAAT
>CAYWIQ010000131.1:0-6828 GCA_964458405.1 uncultured Chromatiaceae bacterium | reverse complement strand
GAGCTGGGCTGGCGGTGGGGTTATCCGGCCGTTCTGGTTTTGATGGCGGCCATCGGCATCGGGATGTGGATTTATTTTAAAAAGAAGAAGTGGCTGTAAAGGCTTTTAAGATTTCGTGACCCAGCCCTGCCCGCGAACCGACCGCCGCTGCCGCTATCCGTTGCAGTATGCCTTTTGTCAGTCAGCGTTGGTTGGGCGGCATGTTGACTAACTTTAAGACCATCCGTCAGTCCATCAAACGTCTCAAGGATTTAGAGGCCATGGAACAGGACGGTCGACTCGACCGCTTTCATAAGAAAGAGGCCCTGGGCCTGAAACGCGAAATGGAAAAACTGGAGCGTAGTTTGGGCGGTATCAAGGATATGCCCGGTATTCCCAGTGCACTGTTCGTCATAGACGTCGGTCACGAAAAGATCGCGGTGGCCGAAGCCAAGCGCTTGGGTATCCCGGTGATCGGCGTGGTGGATACCAATCACAGTCCTGATGGCATTGATTACATTATTCCCGGCAATGACGACGCCGCCCGCGCCATCCAGTTGTATGTGCGGGGTGTGGCGGACGCAGTGATCGCCGGCCATGCGGTGGCGTTGCAGAGCGGCGGCGGTGATGAGTTCGTCGAGCTTGATGAGGGCACTGCGCCGGCCGCGGCGGAAGCGGCGGAGAAACCGGTGAAGAAGACCGTGCGCCGGACCAAGAAGGCGGCGGTGCCCGAGCCGGCCGAAGATGCGGCCAATGCCGAGATAGGCACTCAGAACTGAAATCAATTCGTGTAATGCCCGCTCGCTTTGGTGGGCGGGCGTATTAACAAAGAGGTTGAGCACTATGGAAATCACAGCAGCGCTGGTAAAAGAACTGCGTGAGCGTACTGGCTCGGGCATGATGGAATGTAAAAAGGCCCTGACCGAGACCGGTGGTGATATCGATGCGGCGGTGGAGTTGATGCGCAAGGCTGGCTTGGCTAAGGCGGACAAGAAGGCCGGACGTGTTGCGGCGGAGGGCATGATTGCCGCCGTCATCAGCAACGACGGTGCGCGCGGCGCCATGGTCGAGGTCAATTGTGAAACCGATTTCGTCGCCAAGGGTGATGATTTCGCCGCTTTCAGCGGTGAGGTGGCCAATGTAGTACTGGCCAAGCAACCCGCCGACGTCGCGGCCGTGGCCGATCTGCCGTTGTCCTCCGGGACCTCGGTGGAAGAGACGCGCCGTAACCTGATCGCCAAATTGGGCGAGAACATCACGGTGCGGCGCTGTGCGGTGCTGGACAGCGCCGATGGCCGGATCGCCGCCTATCTGCACGGTAACCGCATCGGCGTGCTGGTGGCGGTGCAAGGCGGCGACGAAGAATTAGGCAAGGATATTGCCATGCACGTCGCGGCGAGCAAGCCGGTAGCCCTGGGTCCCGACGATGTGTCACCGGAGCTGATCGCCAAGGAAAAGGAGATCTTCAGCGCCCAGGCCGCAGAGAGCGGCAAGCCCGCCGACATCGTGGAAAAGATGGTCAACGGCCGTATCAATAAATTTCTCAAAGAGGTGACCCTGCTGGGTCAGCCCTTCGTCAAAAACCCCGACATTTCTGTCGAACAGTTGCTCAAGGAAAAGGGTGCCAAGGTCAGCGCCTTCGTCCGCTTCGAAGTGGGTGAGGGTATCGAGAAGAAGACTGACAACTTTGCCGAAGAGGTGATGGCGCAAGTACGAGGGGGTTGAGCCGGTGGCTGCAACGGATTCTGCGCCCCGTTATCAACGCATCCTTCTCAAACTGAGTGGCGAGGCGCTGATGGGCGATAGTGACGATACCATCAGCCCGTCCATCGTCGGCCGCATTGCGGCGGAGCTGTGTGAACTCATTAACCTGGGTATTCAAGTCGGCGTGGTGATCGGCGGCGGCAATATCTTTCGCGGCGCCAGTCTCGCCGCATCGGGTGTGGACAGGGTTACCGCCGATCACATGGGTATGCTGGCTACCGTCATGAACGCCTTGGCGATGCAGGATGCCTTGGAGAGCAAGGGCGCCAAGGCTAGGGTCATGTCAGCCATTAAGGTCAATCAGATCTGCGAGGACTTTATCCGGCGTCGCGCCATCCGTCATCTGGAGAAGGGACGGGTAGTGATTTTTGCCGCGGGGACCGGTAATCCGTTCTTTACCACCGATTCCGCAGCCAGCTTGCGCGCCATTGAGATCAACGCGCAACTGTTGTTGAAGGGCACCAAGGTAGACGGTGTCTATACCGCCGATCCGGTCAAGGATCCCACCGCCAAACGCTATGACGTACTCGATTACAACGAGGTGCTAAGTCGTAACCTCATGGTGATGGATGCTACCGCCATCGTTTTGTGCCGCGACTACGGCATGCCTCTGCGGGTTTTCGATATCAATCAAGCGGGCGCCTTGCAGCGCATAGTCTATGGTGCGAACGAGGGTACGCTAGTACAGGGGGGAGCGAACGCATGATCGACGATGTAAAGAAACAAGCCGATTCGCGCATGCACAAAAGCATCAGCGCGCTGAAAGAGGCCTTGACCAAGATACGCACCGGCCGTGCCCATACCAGCTTGCTTGATCACATCATGGTGCCTTACTACGGTAGCGACGTGCCACTTACCCAGGCCGCCAACGTGGTTGTGGCGGATGCGCGTACCCTGACCATTACCCCATGGGAAAAGACCATGGTCGCCGTCGTCGAGAAGGCCATACTCACTTCCGATCTGGGTCTGAATCCAACGACGGTGGGTGCCGTCATCCGCATCAACCTGCCGCCGTTGACCGAGGAACGTCGCCGAGAGTTGATCAAAGTGGTGCGCGGCGAAGTGGAAGGTGCCCGCGTCGCCATCCGCAATATACGTCGTGATGCCAATAATGATTTTAAAAAATTGGTTAAAGACAAGACTATCTCAGAAGACGAGGAACGTCGTGCCCAGGACGAGATTCAAAAGCTTACCGACAAGTGTATCGGTGAGGTCGAAAAGATCCTCGAGGCAAAAGAAACCGAGTTGATGGAGATCTAAATTATAGCGGCCATCGGCCATCAGCCGCATGCGGCGAATGTACACTGATGGTGGATGGTCGGCAGCTGATAGCCGAGAGCCTATGTCCGCAGACAATCCAACAACCCCCGGTGGTAATAACGGATTGCCGCGCCACGTCGCCGTCATCATGGACGGCAATGGGCGTTGGGCGAAGAAACGCCTGTTGCCGCGCGTGGCGGGACACCGCGCCGGCGTTGAGACGGTACGGCAACTGGTGAAGACCTGCGCCGAGAAGGGGGTCGAAGTCCTGACGCTGTTTGCGTTCAGCAGCGAAAATTGGCGGCGTCCCCCCAAGGAAGTCAGCTTGTTAATGGAGTTGTTTCTCACCGCGTTGCAGCGGGAGTCCAAGCGGTTGCACGCCAATAACGTCCGTTTAAAGATCATCGGTGATCGGGCCGCCTTTGCGGAGCGTCTCCAAGAGGAGGTGGCCAAGGCCGAGGCGCTGACGTCCGACAATAGTGGGCTAACCTTGGTGATTGCCGCCAATTACGGCGGACGCTGGGACATGGTTCAGGCCGCGCGGCGGTTGGGACGGCAGGTCGAGGCCGGCGAGTTGCGCCCTGATGATATTTCCGCCGAACACTTAGAATCGCAACTGTTGTTGCATGATTTGCCGGAGCCGGATTTGTTTATTCGCACCGGAGGCGAACAGCGCATCAGCAATTTCCTGTTGTGGCACCTCGCCTACACCGAGCTCTATTTTACAGATACCTTGTGGCCCGATTTCGATGCGAAGGCGTTTGAGGCAGCCTTGACCTCCTACGCAGGGCGGCAACGGCGTTTCGGTCGTACCGGAGACCAGGTGGAGTTGGCGCACGGTGCTTAAGGCCGATCACCAAAAAGGCCTGTGGTGCCGCGGCTGGGGTTGATGTCAAGGGAACTTGTACAGCGCTTGTTGACCGCCGCGGTATTGATTCCGCTGTTCAGCGTGGTTGTTCTCAAGGCGCCGACGCTTTACTTTTCCTTGTTGATTGCCGCGGTGGTGTTGGTGGCGGCTTGGGAATGGGGTGGGTTGATACATTTGTCGCCGGCCGCGTGGCTGGTCTTTTGCGCGGTGGTGGTGATGACGATGGGGTTTGCCATCTTCGGTCGAGTATCTTCCATGGCGCTGCGTGTTATCTGTGCCGTGGCTATGCTATGGTGGGTCGTCGCGGCCGTTTGGGTGATGCGTTTTAGAGCCGGCGCGGCGCGGCGCGCTACTTCGTGGCGGGGGTTGTTCACTGGGTGGTTGGTCTTGCTACCGGCCTTCCTCAGCCTGCGTGCCTTGCATCAGGAGGCAACCTTTGGCCCCGGTTATGTGCTGTTCCTGTTCGTATTGATTTGGGCGGCTGACAGCGGCGCCTATTTCGTCGGACGTCGCTTTGGGCGTCGTAAGCTGGCGCCCCATGTCAGTCCCGGTAAGACATGGGAAGGCCTAATGGGTGGTTTGTCCGCTGCTGCCGTGGTGGCGATAGCAGGTGGTCGGATCCTGGGTTTATCGGGTGAGGCCATGGTGTGGTTCGTGCCCTTGTGCGTGGTGGTGGTGATGGCGTCGGTGGTGGGGGATTTGTTGGAAAGCCTGTTCAAACGCAATGCCGGAGTGAAGGACAGCGGTCACTTTTTGCCGGGACACGGCGGTGCGTTGGATCGCATCGACAGTATCACCGCGGCGGCGCCGGTGTTTTTTCTGGGGCTGACATTATTCGAATGGCCGGCATGATCGGAATTACCGTATTAGGCGCCACCGGCTCCATCGGTATGAGCACTTTGGACGTGCTACAGCGGCATCCGCAACGCTATAGGGTGGTGGGCTTGTCCGCCAATACCGATGATGAACGGCTCGCCGAGCAGTGCCGCGTCCACCACCCGGATTATGCGGTGATGGCGGATGAACGCGCCGCTCAGCGTTTGCGGGAACGGCTGCGCGGAATCGATGGTCACATTGAGGTGCTGGCAGGGACGCAAGGGTTGGAAACCATCGCAGCCCTTCCCCAGGTAGATTGTGTAATGGCGGCGATCGTGGGCGCGGCGGGCTTAGTGCCGGCCCTGGCGGCAGTGCGCGCCGGCAAGCGTATCCTACTGGCCAACAAAGAGGCCCTGGTCATGTCGGGCCAGATCTTTATGGATGAGGTGAGTCGGCATCGGGCGGAGTTGTTGCCGGTGGATAGCGAACACAATGCCATATTGCAGTGCCTGCCGCTGGCTTCGGATAGATCCCTGGAACAGATGGGCGTCAGCCGCATTTTATTGACGGCGTCAGGCGGTCCATTCCGCACTACGGCGCTGGAGGCCCTGCATGAGGTGACACCCGCTCAGGCCTGCGCCCATCCCAATTGGGAGATGGGGCGCAAGATCTCTGTGGATTCGGCGACCATGATGAATAAGGGGTTGGAGGTTATCGAGGCCTGCTGGTTGTTCGCCACGTCGCCGGAGCACGTGCAAGTAGTGATTCATCCACAAAGCGTGATTCACTCCATGGTGGAGTACGTCGACGGCTCTATTATGGCGCAGCTGGGGAGTCCTGATATGCGCACGCCCATTGCCTACGCGTTGGCATGGCCGGAGCGTATCGCCTCCGGGGTGGAACGGCTGAATTTGTTTGAGGTGGCGCAATTGGATTTCTCGGCGCCGGACATGCAGCGCTTTCCGTGTTTGCGCCTGGCCTATGAGGCCTTGGCGCAAGGTGGCACTGCCACCACGGTGTTGAGTGCCGCCAACGAGGTGGCGGTGCAGGCGTTTCTCGAGGAGCGTTTGCCGTTCACCGCGATAGCGGAGGTCGTCGAGGCTACACTGAGCGAGATTCCGGCAAAGGCGGCGGTATCCTTGGATATCATTTTGGAAGAGGATGGCCGTGCCCGCCAGTGGGCGCGGGAGTGGGTGGCGCGCAAGAGCGCATAGACACTGAATATGAATATTTTATCGTCATTGTTCTTTTTTCTGGTGACCATCGGGGTGTTAATCGCCATCCACGAATACGGTCACTTTTGGGTGGCGCGCAAGCTGGGCGTCAAGGTGCTGAGGTATTCCATCGGTTTCGGTAAGCCGTTGTGGTTGCGGCGGCGCGGCCCTGATCAGACCGAATATGTCGTGGCGGCGCTGCCCGTCGGCGGTTATGTGCGCATGTTGGACGAGCGGGAAGGCGAGGTGGCGGAGCATGAACGCCATCGGGCCTTCAACCGGCAGTCGGTGGCTAAGCGCTTCGCTATCGTTTCGGCCGGGCCGTTAAGCAATTTTCTATTGGCGATTGTTGCCTATTGGCTGGTATTCATGCTCGGCGTTATCGTCGTCAAGCCTATGGTGGGAGTGGTTACCCCCGACAGCGTGGCGGCCCGCGGCGGCTTCATGACCGGCGACGTGATTACCCGCATAGATAATAAAAAGATTCAAGATTGGCAGGGTGTGGTGATCACCTTGTTGGATAGCGCCCTGTCTCAGGATTCGGCATCGGTTAAGGTGCGCGATGCGGCCGGCGTTCAACGTGATCGCGTTATTGACCTGCATTCGGTCAGCGAAAATATGAACCAGGGAAAATTCCTGGAGACCTTGGGTATCCAGCCCTACCGTCCCGAATTAAAAGCGGTGATCGGCGAGATCGTGCCGGGTGAGCCGGCCGCGCGGGCGGGTTTGAAGGTGGGAGACCGGATCATCGCCTGTGACGGTAAACCCATTGCCGATTGGTTGGCGTGGGTCGACTATGTGCGCGCCCGTCCCGGCAAGACCATTCTCATGAAGATTGAGCGCGATGGCGGACAACTGTCGCTGGAGGTGACGCCTCGTCTGAAGGAAGGACAGGATGGCAAGCATGGCTATGTCGGTGCAGGGGTG
>CAYWIQ010000130.1:0-6853 GCA_964458405.1 uncultured Chromatiaceae bacterium | reverse complement strand
GGGCTTACTGCCTGGGTTCGTTGGTGCTACTCGGGACTGCAACGCCACAACATGGATAGCGTTAACAGGCCCTAAACAATCTTACCGCAAATCAGTCCATTCCCCATACTGCTTCAACTAGGTTGTCTCCCGGCGCTGACGCACCGCCTCGAACAAGCATATGCCGGTCGCCACGGAGACGTTGAGACTTTCCACCGAACCGGCCATGGGGATGTGCGCTGTAAAATCACAGTGATCCCGGGTAAGCCGTCGCAACCCCTTGCCTTCCGCCCCCATCACCAGACCCAGCGGGCCGGTTAATTCCAGGGAATAGATATCCTTTGGCGCCTCGCCGTCCGCGCCTACCAACCAGATCCCTCGGTCTTTAAGGTTGCGCAGGCAACGGGCAAGATTAGTGACTTGAATGAAGGGGATGGCTTCCGCGGCACCGCAGGCAACCTTGCGCACCGTGGGGGTCAAACCGACGGCACGGTCGTGGGGCGCAATGACGACGGCGGCCCCGGCGGCGTCAGCGCTGCGCAGGCACGCGCCCAGATTGTGGGGGTCCTGGACCCCGTCCAGGATCAACAGCAGTGGTGCCGCGCCTGCCGCCGCTAATAAGGCGTCGAGATCATCCTCACTATAGGGACGAGCCGGCTTTTGCCAGGCGACGATCCCTTGATGGGCGCCCGCGGCCACCAGCTTGTCCAATTCCTTGCGTGAGCAGTAATGAACGGCGATGCCGACGGCGACGGCCGTGTCCAGTATCGGCTGAAGCCGCTCGCTCCCCTTTTCCAAGCCTGCCGCGATGCGGATCTCCAGCAGGCGCGAAGGGTCTCGCCGCAAGGCGGCCGCCACGGCATGCAGGCCGTAGATCAATTCATGCGGTGCGGCCATCCCGATCCCGTGGTCTAGGTTTCGAGGGGATTGCGGCCCATAGGCCACGGAACGCCGTCATGACCTTTTGGCTCGCTTGGTGCGTCTGCGTTTTTTGGCGGGCGCAGGCGATTCCGCCTGTTCAAAATCGATCTTGCGTTCATCCAGGTCAACGCGCACTACCTTTACGGTAATGGGATCCGCCAAGCGATAGATGCTCTTGGTGCGTTCCCCCATCAGGCGCTGTTTGATGGGGTCGAAGTGATAGTAATCCTTGCCCAAGGCCGAAATATGCAACAGGCCTTCCACATAGACTTGGCGCAACTCGACGAACAGGCCGAAGCTGGTGACGCCGGTAATCAGGCCCTCAAACACCTCGCCCACCTTATCCTGCATGTATTCACATTTCAGCCAATCCACCGCGTCGCGGGTGGCCTCGTCGGCACGCCGTTCGGCCATGGAACAATGCTCACCGGCACTAACGATGTCGGCATGATTATGGATAAAGGACGTGGCGCGCTTGCCTGCCAGCAGATGACGGATGGCACGGTGTACCAGCAGATCCGGAAAACGGCGGATCGGTGAGGTGAAATGGGCGTAGGCATCATAGGCCAGCCCGAAGTGTCCGATATTGTCGGCGCTGTACACCGCTTGGCTGAGGCTGCGCAGCATGATGGTTTGGATCAGGCGGGCATCGGGGCGATCGCGCACGCCGGCCAACAGTTTGGCATAGTGTTTGGGTTGCGGTTGCTCTCCGCCCCCTAGGGTCAAACCCAGTTCCGCCAGGAACGCGCGCAGGTCGGTGAGCTTTTCCATAGTGGGTCCGGCGTGGATTCGGTACAAGGCCGGGATCTTGTGCTTCAACAGGAATTCCGCCGCCGCGACGTTGGCCGCCACCATGTATTCTTCGATCATGCGGTGGGCGTCATTGCGCTCCATGGGGACGATGCGCTCGATCTTGCGGTCGCGCCCGAAAACGATCTTGGTCTCGGTGGTGTCGAAGTCGATGGCGCCGCGTTTGTCGCGTTGCTTGCGCAGTACTTTGTACAAATCATGGAGGTCCTCCAGGTGGGGCAGGACCTTTTTCAGGTTGTTGCGCGTCTTGGTCTCGCGCGTGACCACCGCCGCCGCCACTTCGGTATAGGTGAGTCGCGCCCAAGAGCGCATCACCCCTTCAAAGAAACGGTAATCCCGTACCTGACCGGTGGCGGAGATGACCAATTCGCAGGCCAGGCATAGCCTATCCACATTGGGGTTGATGGAGCACAGTCCATTGGACAGCACTTCGGGCAACATGGGGATGACCCGCCCCGGAAAATAGACCGAGGTACCGCGTAGCCGCGCCTCCTGTTCCAAGGCGGTATCGGCTAATACATATGAAGAGACATCGGCGATGGCCACGATCAGCCGCCAACCCTTGCCATGGGGTTCACAATAAACAGCGTCGTCAAAATCCCGCGCATCCTCGCCGTCGATGGTCACCAGCGGCAATTCGCGGATATCCTCGCGGCCCTGCTTGGCGGCCTCGGGGACGTCCGTTGTCAATGACGTAATCTCCTCTTCCACCACTGCCGGCCATTCATAGGGCAGTTCGTGGCTGCGGATGGCGATATCGATCTCCATACCCGGCGCCATATGGTCGCCCAGCACCGCGGTGATCCTGCCGATGGGTTGGGAGCGGGGATTGGGTTGCTCGATGATATCCACTTCCACGATCTGATTGATGCTCGCCCCGCCGCGATGTTCCGGTGGAATGGCGATGTCCTGGTTGATGCGGGTATTGCTGGGGATGACGAAGCTCACGCCATGCTCGGCGTGAAAGCGGCCGACGACACGTTGGTTGGCACGTTCCAGAATTTCGACCAGCCCACCTTCGCGGCGACCGCGGCGGTCGATGCCGATGACACAGGCCAGGATGCGATCGCCATGTAACAACGAACGCATCTGTTTGGGGGACAGAAACAAATCGTCGCCGCCATCGTCGGGGACCAGGAAACCGAAGCCGTCGGGATGACCCACCACCCGCCCGGCGATGAGATCCATCTTGCGCGTTAAACCATAGTCGCCCTGGCGGTTGACGATAAGCTGGGCGTCGCGCTCCATGGCCCGTAACCGGCGGCGCAATGCTTCCAACTCCTGGTCGGCGGAAAGCTTCAGCATTGCGGCGATCTGGGCAAATGACGCCGGCGATCCCTTGGCGGCGAGCCTGTCCAGAATGAACTCGCGGCTGGGAATGGGGTTCGGGTATTTCTGCGCTTCACGGTCCCGGTAGGGATCGCTTTGCGAACGGCGTTTCGCCATAGTGATTTCAATCCTTTAAATCGTTGTAGTCAAATAAGTTAACGGGGATTTTGAACCTCGATTATTCGACTCGTTGTCATTGACAATGCCGGGAACTCCTTGTTAAAGTTCGCGGCACTTTGTTATCGTGCCGCGCTTCCCGCGGCGCACCACCGATATCACCTCGCCGAGGTGGCGGAATTGGTAGACGCACTAGTTTCAGGTACTAGCGGGGGCAACCTCGTGGAGGTTCAAGTCCTCTCCTCGGCACCATTTCATTACTTAATGTAAAAAAGTCCTTGGTCCACGGCCTGTGGTATGGTCAATCGCAGCCATGCCGTCTAAGCAAATGGATCACGGAGGATGATGGTATCAGCGCGGTCCGGTCCTGTGGAGATAATATCAACGGCGGTCCCCACGATCTCCTCGATACGCTTTAGATAGGCACGGGCATTGGCCGGCAAATCATCGTAGCGCCTGACCCCGACCGTGGATTCCTTCCAACCCGGCATCTCTATGTACACCGGTTCGCAACTGGCCAGGGCCTCGGCGCCCGCCGGCGGTGTCACCGATTCTATGCCTTCGCAATTGTAGCCGACGCATAAGCGGATGGTGTCCAGGCCGTCAAGCACGTCCAGTTTAGTAATACATAACCCCGAGACGCTGTTGATCTGTACGGCGCGGCGCAAGGCCACTGCGTCGAACCAACCGCAACGGCGCGGACGGCCGGTGGTGGAGCCGAATTCGTGGCCACGTTGTGCCAGATGGGTGCCCATGTCGTCGAACAGTTCGGTGGGGAACGGTCCCGAACCTACCCGCGTGGTATAGGCCTTGGTGATGCCCAGCACATAATCCAGATCCAACGGCCCCACCCCGGTACCGGTGGCCGCACCGCCCGCCGTGGTATTGGACGAAGTCACGAACGGGTAGGTACCGTGGTCCACGTCCAACAGTGAACCCTGAGCACCCTCGAACAGAATGCTCTCGCCGCGGCGTCGGCAGGCGCTGAGCAGTTCGGTCACGTCGGCCACCATGGGCTGCAGGATGTCGGCGAACGCCAAGGCCTCTTCCAAGGTGGTCTGAAAATCCACCGGGTCGGTCTTGTAGTAGTTCTGCAGTACGAAATTGTGATAGTCGAGGACCTCGCCCAATTTGGCGGCGAAGCGCTCGCGGTGGAACAAGTCGCCGAGGCGCAACGCACGGCGCGCAATCTTATCTTCGTAAGCGGGGCCGATGCCGCGGCCGGTGGTGCCGATGGCGGCCTTACCTCGCGCCAGTTCCCGGGCGCGGTCCAGCGCCACGTGGTACGGCAGGATCAAGGTGCAGGCCTCGCTGATCTTGAGGCGTTCACGGGCCGGGATGCCCTTCACTTCCAGCTTCTCGATCTCGCTGAGCAGGGCACCCGGCGCCAGCACCACGCCGTTGCCGATCAGGCATTGTACGCCCGTGCGCAGGACACCCGAGGGGATGAGGTGCAAGACCGTTTTCTCGCCGCCGATCACCAAGGTGTGGCCGGCGTTGTGTCCGCCTTGGAAACGTACCACCGCCGCGACGCGGTCCGTCAACAGATCCACCAGCTTGCCTTTGCCTTCGTCACCCCATTGGGTGCCGATCACTACTACGCTCTTTGTGTTGCCCATGTCTTGTCGTGTTTTTTTATAGAGTCTTTACTTGCCATGCGCCATCGTGTTGTTCGATAACGCGATCGCAACCCATTTCCAGCGCGCTACCGCCCTGCCCGGGCAGTTCCACGCATACCCGTTGTCCCTTGGCACGCAATTCGGTGATTAGCGCCTGCAGCGCGGTATCATCCGAGTTGGGGGCAAATATGGCGCCTTCCTGCTCCGCTTGCTGGGGCGTAAGCATGATCAGCGTTTCCAGATCGGTGCTAAAACCGGTAGCGGGACGCGCGCCGCCGAAGGCGTGCCCGATATCGTCGTAACGCCCGCCGCGAGCGATCTCCTGACCGTGTCCCGGCACAAAGGCGGCAAAAACTACGCCGGTCTGATAGTGATAACCACGCAGTTCCGCCAGGTCGAAATGCAGGGCCAGATCAGGCATCTTGCGCTTCGCCAAGCGGGCAATCTGCTCCAGATTGGTCAGTGCCCCCTTCACCGTCTCGCCCGCCGAACCCAGGACTGCCCGCGCCTCACCCAGCACCGTTTCGTCTCCGTTCAAATCGACCAGGGCGGTAAACATGCGTCGCTGACTGACAGAGATCGGTAACGCATCCAGGTATTCCTTGATCTCAGGTTTGGCCTTGCGCTGCAGGGCATTGAATAAAACTTGTTCCTGCTCCTCATCGAGGTTCGCTTCCCGTGCCAGCCCGCGAAAAACGCCCACATGACCGAGATCGATATGGGGTTGGCTGGAACCGGCGGCGGCCAAGGTCTCCACCATCAATTGTAGAATCTCCACATCGCTTTCGATACCGCCGTGGCCGTAAAGCTCTGCCCCAACCTGGAAAGGGCTGCGGGTACGGGCGAAGCCTTGAGGACGGGTATGCAGCACCGGGCCGACGTAACACAGGCGTGTCGGCGCATTGCCCTTGAGGCGGTGGGCGTCGATGCGCGCCACCTGTGGCGTCATGTCGGCGCGCACGCCCAGAAGACGTCCGGTCAATTGATCGGTAAGCTTGAAGGTTTGCAATTCCAAATCCCGGCCGGTGCCCACCAGCAGGGATTCGAGGTGCTCAATGATAGGCGGGATGACCAGCCGGTAACCCCATCCGCCAAAGAGATCAAGAAGGCTACGCCGTAATCGCTCCAGACGTTCCGCTTGGTCCGGCAGCAATTCCTCGATGCCTTCCGGCAACAACCACCGCTCATCACGGGCTATGAATGGATCCACCATGGTTTATCGCGCCCCAGCGCTTATTCTCACATATTTAACCACGAACGATATAAAGCAGTATCACACCAGCCGCCATGCTGAGCAATCCGGTCAGTCGCAGTCGCTGGCTGTCCATGGTGGCCATGGTGGCGAAGACTTGACGCATCACGCCCGGACCCAGGAAGGGCAATATCCCCTCGATCACCAGCATCAGTGCCACGGCCGATAGAAAATCTTGCCACATCGTCGCTTGACTCTACGAAACGGACCGTTGATACGGAGGCTCGCGACTAACAACGTCGAGCCGACTGTACGGTTACCCGCGCCATTAGCGGCGCGGGCAGATTATACCGAAATGGTGGGCGATCTTCCCCTCTCCCGGTCGATCGTCTATTTGTGGGGTCCAGCATTTTTAAAGTATTTGAAAAACTCCGAAGTGGGGTCAACCACCACCAGGTCATCCTTGCTTTGCAGCGTCTTGCGATACGCTTCCAGGCTGCGGTAGAAGGCGTAAAACTCCTCGTTTTTACCGTAGGCTTTGGCATAGATGTCGGCGGCCTTGGCGTCACCGGCGCCGCGCACCTTTTGGGCCTCGCGATAGGCATCGGCCAGGATCTCGGTACGGCGACGGTCGGCATCGGCGCGGATCCGCTCCGCCGACTCCGCGCCCTGGGAACGGAACTCCCTGGCCACACGGGAGCGTTCCGCCTCCATGCGCCGGTACACCGAGTCGCTGACGTCAGGCGGCAGGTCGATACGCTTGAGACGCACATCCACCACGCCGATGCCGAATTCCCGCGCCTGTTTGTTGGCGTAGGCCGTCACGGTGTCCATAATCTGGGAACGTTCGCCGGAGATGACCTCCTGAATGGTGCGTTTCCCGAAC
>CAYWIQ010000129.1:0-6887 GCA_964458405.1 uncultured Chromatiaceae bacterium | reverse complement strand
TATCAGGCCGCCGTCGGTCAATACGCCATCTACATCGAAGATCGCAAGGCGAATCGCTGCTGCCCGGTCCATGACTTCTTTTATGGGAATATTCATTACAAACGCTCTCAACTTTTATAGTGGTCCGCTTTCAGCCGTGCTGAGAGCCGATCGCCGCCTTCACACCACCCCGGCCCGCAACAGGTCATGCATGTTCAAGGCGCCGATCAATATGCCCGCTTCGTCCACCACCATCAGACCGTTAATCTTGGAACTCTCCATGATCTGCAAGGCCTCCGCCGCCAGCATCCCCTGCCTAACCGTCTTGACCCCGCTGGTCATGACGTCTTTGACAGAAGTGGCATGTACATCAACACCTTGATCCATGGTACGGCGCAAATCGCCATCGGTGAAAATCCCCAGCAACCGCTGCTCTTTATCAACGATGGCGGTCATCCCCAGGCCCTTGCGCGTCACCTCCAATAGGGTCTGGCTCAACAATGTCTCCGGAGCTACCCGGGGTACGGCCTCCCCGGTGCGCATCACGTCGTCGATCAACAGCAGTAAACGCCGCCCCAGGCGTCCACCGGGGTGGGAGCGGGCAAAGTCTTCTTGCGTAAAGCCTCGAGCCTTGAGCAGTGCAATGGCCAAGGCATCGCCCATGACCAGGGCAGCGGTGGTACTGGCGGTAGGCGCCAGATCCAGGGGACAGGCTTCCTGTGACACGCTGACATCGATGTGGGCGTCGGCCATGCGCGCCAGGGTGGAATTCGGATTGCCGATTAGGGCGACCATCGGCACACCCAGCCGTTTGATGATGGGCAAGATCACCAGCAATTCCTCGGTCTCGCCGGAATTGGATAAGGCCATCACCACGTCCTTTTCCGTGATCATGCCGAGGTCGCCGTGACTGGCCTCGCCGGGATGGACGAAAAAGGCCGGACTACCGGTACTGGCCAGGGTGGCCGCCAACTTACCGCCGATATGGCCCGACTTGCCCATCCCCAGTACCACGATACGTCCTTGGCACTTCAGCAACAATTCACAGGCGCGCACGAAATGGTCATCGATCCGCGACGCCAGGTCGGCAACCGCCTTGGCCTCGATGGCGATCACCGCGCTGCCCAATTCCTGAAAATTCATAGGAGGCCGTTTGCCCGATTCCACGTTATTCATTGACCGTGTCCATCATGCCTCGGGATAACCCAACTGACCCAACTTGGCCGCCAGCGCGCCACGATCAAGCTTATCACCGCTGACAGCCACCTCACCGTCTTGAATAGTCACCGCCACCTCGTTCACGCCGGCAATGCCCGATAAACCTTGACGAATGGTGCTGACACAGCCATCGCACTTAACATTGTTCACTTTAAATCTTTCCGTCTGCATCTATATTTAACGCCTCTTAACGCCACCAGGCGACACGTGCTCATCTTCCCACGGCCACCGCCGCCTGCCAACCGCTAGCCCGCCGCCAGGTAGTTGGCCACGATCCCCGCAAAGATCACCATCCCCAACCAATTGTTGTTGAGGAAGGCCTTGAAACACTGCGCCGGCTCGCGGCGATAAATCAGCATCAGCTGATATACCGCCAGCATCATGGCCGCCACTAACCCGGCATAATAAAGTCCGCCCAAATGCAATTGCCGGCCGATCATAATCATCACCACAAAGAACAAACCCTGGATCAGGGCGATGAGATGGCGGTCAGCCTCGCCGAACAGGATGGCCGTGGACTTCACGCCGATACGGAGATCGTCGGGCCGGTCCACCATGGCATACATGGTATCGTAGGCGGTATCCCACAACACCGTGGCGATGAACAGCAACCATGCCACGGCCGGCACCGCCCCGGTCTGCGCCGCGTAGGCCATGGGCACCGCCCAACCGAAGGCCATGCCCAGCACCACCTGGGGCAGGTGAGTATAGCGCTTCATGAAGGGATAGATAATGGCCAGTACCACACCGCCGATGGACATCAGCACCGTCAGGCGGTTCATGAGCAGCACCAAGGCGAAGGCCACCAGACACAGCACCACGAACAGGACCAAGGCCTCGCGGCTGGTGACCCGCCCAGCCGCCAGCGGTCGCTGACGGGTACGGGTAACATGGGGGTCAACATGGCGGTCGGCGTAGTCGTTGATCACGCACCCGGCGGAACGCATCAACACCACCCCCACCACGAACACCACCACCACCAAGGGCCGGGGATGCCCTTCGCCCGCCAACCACAGCGCCCACAACGCCGGCCACAACAATAATAAACTGCCGATAGGCCGATCAAGCCGCATCAACAGGGCATACTGACGTAGGCGCTCCATGTTCACTATCAATCACCCTTGTAGCGAGCGACCGCAGAAGAGACCAACCAAGCGACAGCAATCCGCATATCAGCGGTCGATGACATCATAATGAGAATCCCGCGCCTGGTCGTGAAACAGCGCTGGCAGAAAGATCTCGCTCACCAGCAATGGCTTACCCTGCGCCTGAAATACCGAACGACGCCCCCACAGGACCTGGGGCGGGGGCTGGGTGATAACGGCGCGACCGAACAGCCGCGTTTCGGGCCCGAACCGGGTCACCTCCACCGCACCGCGGCGCACATGGGGATCGGCGAACAAGGCCGCTCCCAATGACCTGTTGCCCAGATAGCCAAGACGACGTTGCGCCCCGCACAGACTGCTTACCGGCATAACCGTCCGCGCATACACCCATGGCCGCTCACCGCACATCAAGCGTACCTCGCGAATCACGGCCCGCTCGCCGCGTCGCTTCATCTTGAGTACCCGCCGTTCACTGGCCAGCGGGTATCCCCAGTCTTGGCTCAAGACCTTGACGTGAAACCGTCCACCGCAGACCTGCTGCAGACGCCGCGTCAAGGATGAGGTGTCCAGCAGCCAATCCCAGATGCCTGGTGGCGCAGCCGTGCGCCGCCATTGCCGCGCGGGTGCCCACAGCGGTTCCCGGCGCAGCGGTTGCCTGCTAAACGCCACGCCATCAGCCATCGTCCATCATCCCTTCCGATCACGCCGAGGAAAAGGCCGGCATTGTACGCGCAAGACTCACACATCGCCAAACTGCACACCATGCCCCAGCCAGCGCCGGATCAACGGCTTCACGTGTTGAGGATAGTGACTTAGTATCACGGCGGCGGCACGCTCCACGGCGGGGATCAACGACTGGTCGCGCAGCAGGTCAGCGATACGCAATTGCAGCGTTCCGCTTTGCTTGGTCCCCAGCACCTCGCCGGGACCACGCAGTTCCAGGTCGCGGCGCGCGATTTCAAAACCGTCATTACTGCGACGCATCACCGCCAACCGTTCACGACCTTGGGCGGATAACGGCGGCTTATACATCAGCACGCAAGCACTGTGTTGGGTGCCGCGCCCCACCCGACCGCGTAATTGGTGCAATTGCGCCAACCCCAAACGCTCGGCATTTTCGATCACCATCAGACTGGCGTTGGGCACATCCACTCCCACTTCGATCACGGTAGTAGCCACTAACAGATCCACCTCACTGGCCTTGAAGGCCGCCATGACCTGTTCCTTCTCCGGCCCCTTCATGCGACCGTGCAACAAGGCCACCCGCAACTCCGGCAAGGCGGCGGTCAAGGCTGCCGCGGTCTCCGCCGCGGCCTGACACTGTAAGACCTCCGATTCCTCGATGAGGGTGCATACCCAATAGGCCTGCTGCTTTTGGCTGCAGGCGGCGCGGATACGCTGCACAACCTGGTCGCGGCGATTCTCCTGCACCACCACGGTCTCCACCGGTTGACGCCCCGGCGGTAACTCGTCGATCACCGAGCAATCCAGATCCGCGTAGGCGGTCATGGCCAAGGTACGGGGGATAGGGGTGGCGGTCATGATCAACTGATGGGGATAGACCCCCTGATCATTGCCCTTTTCCCACAGGGCCAACCGTTGATGGACACCGAAGCGATGCTGTTCGTCGATGACGATCAGGCCCAGGCGCTGAAAGGCCACATCATTTTGGAATAAGGCGTGGGTACCCACCATCACCGCCAGTTCACCCGCCGCCAACTCGCCGAGCATGGCGCGGCGCGCCTTGGCGCTGAGCTTACCCGCCAACCAGCCGATCTTCACCTGCAGCGGCGCCAACCAGGCACTGAAACTCTTGAGATGCTGTTCGGCCAGCAATTCGGTGGGCGCCATTACCACCGCCTGATAACCCGCCTCCACCGCCTGCAACACCGCCGCCGCCGCCACCAGGGTCTTGCCGGAGCCCACGTCCCCCTGCACCAGGCGCTGCATGGGATGTCCCCGTTCCAGGTCACTGTGGATTTCGGCAATGACCCGCTGCTGGGCTCCCGTTAAGTGAAAGGGCAATTGACTCAACAAACGCTCAAACAGCGTTCCCCGCGCCTTGAGGGCCGGGGCACGATGCCGCTCGACCCTAGCCCGCAACTGGCGCAGGCTGAGGTGATGGGCCAGCAGTTCCTCGAAGGCCAGACGCTGCTGGGCGGGATGACGGCCGGCCGCCAATTGTTCAACCGAGGCATCGGGAGGTGGGCGGTGAACATAGTGCAACGCCTCCACCAAGGTGGGCAGGCCCTGCGCCTGCAGCAGTTCGGACGGCAACCATTCCGACAACCCCGTCCCGACCCTCAAGCGTTCCAGGGCGCGCTCGGTCAGGGTGCGCAGACTAAGCTGGTGCAAGCCTTCGGTGGTGGGATAGACCGGGGTAAGATGTTGCTCGGCCTCCATCACGGCATCCTCGGCCATGGCAGTGTATTCGGGATGGATCATTTCCAGGGTGACCGCACCGCGGCGCACCTCGCCGAAACAGCGCAGCCGATACCCACGCTCCAGCCCCTGGTGCTGTTTAGCGGAAAAGTGGAAGAAGCGCAGCGTCAGTGCGCCGGTACCGTCGCTGATGCGCACCAACAACATGGCGCGCCGCCCGCGCTGCACCTCGCTGTGCAGCACCTCGCCTTGCACCACCACCTCATCGCCGGGGCGCACTGCGCCGATGGGCACCAGTTGGGTTCTATCCTGGTAACGGCTGGGCAGGTGGAACAAAAGATCCTGGACGGTCTCGACGCCCAGCTTTTGAAAACGCACCGCCAAGCGCGGCCCCACCCCCTTGAGATAGGTAATGGGAGTCGACAGGGAACCGCCACCGGCACCCGGTTTTACCTGCGGGGTGACGGTGCTCATCCTTGTCCCCTCACGACTGCGGCGCCCCGCCCGTTACGCTTTATCGCTAACCAATCACCATCACGGCGTCGGCCTCGATGGCCGCGCCTTTGGGCAGGGAGGCCACGCCTATGGCGGCACGCGCCGGATAGGGTTCCTGAAAATAACCGGCCATCACCTCGTTGACGAGGGGGAAGTGGGTGAGATCGGTAAGATAGATATTCAATTTCACGATATCCGCCAAACTCGCGCCGGCGGCCTGGGCCACCGCCTGCAGGTTATCGAATACCTGGCGAATCTGGGCGTCTATGTCTCCCGCAACCAGCTGCATGGTTTGCGGCACCAACGGTATCTGTCCGGACAGATACACCGTATCGCCCACCTTGACCGCCTGGGAATAGGTGCCGATGGCGGCGGGCGCCGCCGCGGTAGAGATGATCTCGCGCGCCATGTTTTACCCCCTTGTTCGTGAAATTCGCGCCACCAGGTCGATGGAACGCAGACGCCGCATGATGCGCGCCAAGTGGCGGCGGTCATGCACCTCCACCACCATGGTCAAGGTACTGAAGCGGCCGTCCCGTTCCTCCAAGCCCACATTGTCGATATTGGCGTCCATTTCCGCAATGGCCGCCGCCACGGTGGCCAAGGCGCCGCGCTGGTTAGCCACCCCCATGCGAATCTCCACCGGAAACTCGCCCCGCACCTCCGATTCCCAGGCGACGTCAATCCACTTTTCCGGGCGATTGCGGTATTCCGCCAGATTCTTGCAGTTTTCGGCGTGGATGACGATACCGCGCCCTGAGGTAACGAATCCGACAATGGGGTCGCCGGGGATGGGACGGCAACACTTGGCGAAGGTGACCACCATCCCCTCGGTCCCCTTGATGGCCAGGGGTCGGCTGTGGTTGCGCGTGCCGCCGCGCAGCCAGGCAGGCACGTAGCGAGTAAAGACCTTCTTCAATGCCCCCGGCCGGCCCTTGGCCTGGGTATCCTTGTCGGTCACCAAATAGCGTGCCACCAGGGAGGCCATGCGGTTACCCAGGCCGATGTTCTCCAGCAAGTCATCGGTGGTGGCGAACTTGAGTTCCTTGACCACCGCGTCCAGGCGCTGCTGCGAAATCTGCTCGAAGTTGAACGGTGTCCCGGCAAGGGCCTTCTCCAACAGGCGCCGTCCCAGCTGGATGGCCTCCTCGCGCTTGAGATTCTTAAGGTAGTGGCGGATATTGGCCCGAGCCTTGCCCGTCACCACAAAATTGAGCCACACCGGATTGGGCCGCGCGCCCGGCGCAGTGATAATCTCCAGGGTCTGGCCGTTGTTCAGGGGGGTGCGCAACGGCGCCAGGCGCCGGTCGATCTTGGCCGCCACGCAGGTGTTGCCCACATCGGTGTGGACCGCATAGGCGAAATCCACGGCGGTCGCCCCGCGGGGGAGTTTCATGATCTCGCCGCGCGGGGTGAACACGTAGACCTCGTCGGGGAACAGATCGATCTTGACGTTCTCGAGAAACTCCATGGAGTTGCCGGCGTTCTTCTGCATCTCCAATAGGCCGCGCAACCATTCGCGGGCGCGGGCCTGAGCGCTGGCACCGCCGGCGTCACCGGATTTGTACAACCAATGGGCGGCGATGCCGGCCTCGGCCACCTTGTCCATATCCTCGCTGCGGATCTGCACCTCGATGGGCACGCCGAACGGCCCGAACAACACAGTGTGCAGCGACTGATAACCGTTGGCCTTGGGAATGGCGATGT
>CAYWIQ010000128.1:0-6899 GCA_964458405.1 uncultured Chromatiaceae bacterium | reverse complement strand
CAGGATCATCCACCGCTCCGCGCCGCTTCCATCAGTCGTTTCATCTCCGCCACCGCCGCCCGCAACCCGGAGAACACCGCCTGGGCGACAATGGCATGGCCGATATTGAGCTCCTTTATGGTAGTCAGGGCGGCGACGGCACCCACATTGTCATAACTGAGCCCATGTCCGGCGTTGACCTGCAACCCCGCCGCACGACCGTGGTTCGCGGCTCGGGTGATGCGCGCCAGTTCCCGCGCCTGCGCGGCGGGGTCCGTGGCATCGGCATAATGGCCGGTATGCAGTTCGATCGCCGGTGCGCCACAGCGTGCGGCGGCCTCCACTTGTTCGAGGTCCGCATCAATGAACAGTGATACCCGGCAACCGGCATCCGCCAAACGCCGGCAGGCGGCGGTTACCCGTACCTCTTGGCCCGCGACGTCCAACCCGCCCTCGGTGGTCAGTTCCTCGCGCCGCTCCGGTACCAGGCAGCAATCGGCGGGCCGATAGCGCTCGGCGACGCCCAACATCTCTTCGGTCACGGCCATCTCCAAATTCATGCGCGTTTGCAGGATCTCCCGCAAACGCGCCACGTCCTGTTCTTGGATGTGACGGCGATCCTCCCGCAGGTGCAAAGTAATGGCGTCGGCACCCGCGTGTTCCGCCTCGACAGCCGCCCGCACCGGATCGGGATAAGACGTGAACCGCGCTTGGCGCAGCGTCGCCACGTGATCGATATTCACACCCAGCAATATCGCCTCTTCGTTTTTCGGCTCCACCCGTTACCACTCCTTCAAATAACGATGGTTTCGACCATCAAGTTCATATCGTTACCGGCAGCTCCCGCTTTATCGGCTATTGGGAATCTCGCGTTCGGCAACGGTCATGTTGCGGGGGTAAACAGACGTCGACTGTTGACCGGCCGTTCACCCAATTGCTCGGCCAGGGCCGCCCGCATCAATCTTTTCGCCTCACGCAGACTTATTGTGTCCTGTAAGTGACCCTGCGCCAGGTCCAACAAACTTTGGCCGCGGATCACCAGCCGGTTGGTTGCACCAGCCGCCTCTCCGGCCGTTACCGGTATTGGGCCATGGGCCAGATGATAGATATAGAGCCTATGTGGATCGACGGGTTCGCCGCGTTCGACATCATACTCCAATACCAAGCCATAGCCGATTTCTTCTAAAAGATGCTTCTCGAAAATCCGTAAGGCACATTCCAAGTTAGCGGGCGGTGCAGACACCGCGATCTGTCCATCATCTGCACGGGAGATGTTACGGCACATATCCCCCAGCACCTGCATAGTGTGGTGATATACGGCGAACAACGTGGGATGAGGATCGAAACGATGCATCAACCGCATCAGTAATTCATTGAGATAGAAACCGCCCAGCAGCGGCTGCCCCGTCAACCAGCGACTTTCGCCCTCGGTCTCCGCCGCCCTTAAAACCGGCAATTCACCGTTACCGCTCCATGACGCCAGCAAAGAGCGAAACGGCTGCAGGACACCGGGTAGACGGGACGACGATTGGCGGGCGGCGCGAGCGATCACGCCCACCCGCCCATAGTGGGGAGTCAACAACTCCACCAACAAACTGCTGTCGCGAAAGGCACGGCGATGCAATACGTAGGCAGGCTGCAGCATAACCCGCACGCGATTGCCGGTCATAATGGCGCTTCCCCGACCGTAATCCTGAAATCAACCCTCACCATCGTCATAACCCAGTTGACGCAACAAACGCTCATCCTCGGACCAGGATTCCTTGACCCGCACCCAGGTCTTCAAAAAGACCTTGGCATCGAAGACCTGTTCCATACTGATGCGGGCACGGCGACCGATCTCCTTAAGCACGGTGCCGCCCTTGCCGATGACGATCGCCTTTTGGCTCTCCTTTTCCACCCAGATCACCGAGTGAATATGCAACACGCCTTGGCGCTCAGTAAAGGATTCAATCTGTACAGTAACTGCATAAGGCAGCTCCTCACCCAAGCGGCGCATGAGCTTTTCCCGAATCAGCTCCGCCGCAAGAAAACGCTCACTGCGATCCGTGACCTGATCTTCGGGAAACAGCGCGATGCCCTCCGGCAACAAATCCATCACCAGGGTTTCGAGCCGCTCGATATTGTCGCCACCGCGTGCCGACAGGGGGACGATCGCCGTAAAGGCGCGTTTTTGTGCGACCTCATTCAGGAACGGCAGCAACTGGGCCTTGTCGGCCACCTTGTCCACCTTGTTGATCACCAGGATCAGCGGCGCTGTCATCTGCTCCAACCCAACCAGGATGTCCTGGTCCTCATCGGTCCAGCGCAGAGCCTCGATGACCCACAACACCACGTCCACTTCGCCGAGCGAGGACTTGGCTGTTCGGTTCATATATCGGTTGATCGCGCTCTTTCCGGCGCGGTGCAGGCCGGGTGTATCCACGTAGATCACCTGAGCCGCGGACGAGGTCTTGATGCCCAGGATTTTGTGCCGGGTGGTCTGGGGGCGGGACGAGGTAATGGTAAGTTTCTGCCCGACGATGCGATTGAGCAAGGTGGACTTACCCACATTGGGGCGACCGATGATCGCCGTAAAACCGCAACGGAACTTAACGCTCCCGTCCCGTTCCGCCGGTTGCGATTCTCTATTATCGTGAGTCATCATCGCCCAGCAAGGCCAAGGCCTTCAGCGCCGCCTGCTGTTCCGCAGCGCGGCGGTTGCCGCCATCGCCAAGGGTCAAGATCTGGGCGTCGGCAACGGCGCACTCCACCTGGAATAACTGATCATGCGCCTCTCCCGCGGTGGATAGCACTCGGTATTCCGGCAGATTCATGCCCCGACCTTGGAGAAATTCCTGTAATCGAGTCTTGGGGTCTTTGAATCCTTGCTCCAGTGTCAGCGTGCTCAACATCTCCCGATAAATAGCCGCAATCAAGTCCGCCACCACCACGAAGCCGCCATCCAGATAGACTGCGCCGATCACGGCCTCTAAGGCCCCCGCCAAAATGGAATCTCGGCGGAAACCGCCGCTCTTACGTTCCCCCGGCCCCAGTTCCAGATAATCACCAAGTTGAAATTGCCGCGCCAATATCGCCAGTGTAGCGCCTTTAACCAAATGGGCGCGCAGCCGGCTCAATTGGCCTTCATCGGCGTCAGGGAAACGTTCGAACAACAAATGAGCGACAACGAAATTCAATACACCGTCGCCGAGAAATTCCAGCCGCTCGTTGTTGCTCTTGCTGAAGCTGCGATGGGTCAGCGCGGTCTGCAACAACGCCTGCCGTGCGAAACGATATCCCAGCAGTTGCTGCAGCTTATCGTAGGGTCGGCTCAAGGACCGCCCAGCTCAACGTGGTTATCGGGGAACTTCGCAACGACATCAAGATTACCGAACAGGTGCACCCGCGCCTCGTAACTCACATCAACTACCAACCTGTGTCCGTCCCGGGTTACCTTAATATCGTCCCGTGTGACATGTTGCACATCATTAATGCTCAGGCGGTTAGACAAGAGTTTTTCAACCTCCATTGGCGTCATTGCCCCCTGCCCATCCTTGGTATCCTGGGCAAGGGATTTTAGCGACGACGTCACGTTGAAATGTTCCATATATAAGGGCAATACCTTGATAAGCACGACAGCAAAAAAAGCGATGACGATCAGCATGATCAACATGCCCATATAGGTCATCCCAGCCTGGGGTTGCCTTGCAGCAATGCTCTTCATCAATCTCCTCCCATACCCAGCTAGTGAATCACCTTACCAAGCCGATTCCAGGTAATACCGCCGTTAGAACTGTTCCAGTTCATCCATATCAGAAAGGCCCTGCCGACCAGATTCTTCTCCGGCACGAAGCCCCACGCCCGACTGTCGTTACTGTTATCCCTATTATCTCCCATCATGAAATAGCTGTGGGGAGGTACCGTCCATTCCCCCTGTTCAAGCCGCCCGTAGAAGCCGGGATGTATCACCATAATATGCTTTTTATCGCCCAGTGATTCAACTTCGAGCCGGTTCGGCAAGGGAATTCCGGTGGGAAAATCGGTAAAAGGCCCTAAAAACCGCTGGTCTGCCTTCACTCCATTGATGTACAACGTTTTGTCATGATAGACGATATGGTCGCCAGGCAGGCCGATGACGCGCTTAATGTAATCCGTGGAGGGGTCTTTGGGGTAGCGGAATACCGCGACGTCGCCGCGATGCGGTTCCCCGATATCAATGATCTTGTCATTGATAATGGGCAAACGTATCCCATAGGCAAACTTGTTCACCAGGATAAAATCACCGGTCAATAGCGTGGGGATCATCGATCCGGAGGGAATGCGGAACGGTTCCACTAGAAACGAACGCAAGCAAAACACCACCAGGATCACCGGAAAAAACGAGCGGGCGTATTCCACCAACACCGGTTCCTTGCCCAACTTGGCACGGACACCCTCGTCCAACACCCCTCCCGCGGCCTCGGTGGCCGCAGCCACTGCGGCGCGACGCCTCGGCGCCCAGGTGAACGCATCAATGGCCCATATAACCCCACAGACGACCAGGGCGATCGCCATAATAGCTGCAAAATCCAAACTCATTTATTTCTTTCCCACTTGTAAAATTGCCATGAATGCCTCTTGCGGAATCTCCACCGAGCCAAGTTGCTTCATTCGTTTCTTGCCGGCCTTTTGTTTTTCCAATAATTTGCGCTTACGGGTAATATCCCCCCCGTAGCATTTGGCCGTCACGTTTTTCCGCAACGCCTTGACGGTTTCGCGGGCAATGATCTTCGAGCCGATCGCCGCCTGGATAGCCACATCGAACATTTGGCGGGGGATCACCTCGCGCAACTTTTCCACCAAATCGCGTCCACGTTGTATGCTGTTGGAACGATGCACGATTATGGACAACGCATCCACCCGATCACTGTTGATCAAGACATCGAGCTTAACCAGATCCGCCGTCTGGAAACGATCAAAACTGTAATCGAGAGAGGCATAACCCCGGCTTACTGACTTGAGGCGGTCGAAAAAATCCATAACGACCTCGGCCAAGGGCATTTCATATGTCAATGCCACGTGGTTGCCATGAAATTGCATCTTTTTCTGCAGGCCGCGTCGTTCTTCACACAAGGTAATGACAGCCCCCAGATGAGACTGCGGCACCAGTATATTGGTAGTGATGATAGGTTCACGCATCTCCTCGATGTCGCCCGGCGGGGGCAACTTGGCGGGATTGTCTACATGCGACACCTCGCCTTGCTTGTTCACCAACTCATACACCACCGTCGGGGCGGTAAAGATCAGGTCCAGATCGTATTCCCGCTCCAGGCGCTCTTGAACGATTTCCATATGCAGCATGCCAAGAAAGCCGCAGCGAAAACCAAAACCCAAGGCCTGTGACACCTCCGGTTCATAGAACAGCGCCGAATCATTGAGACGCAGCTTGCCCAACGCATCGCGCAAGTCCTCATAATCTTCGGCGCTGGTAGGAAACAAGCCGGCGAACACCTGAGGCTGTACCTTTTTAAAGCCCGCTAAGGGCACCTCAGCGGGTCGACCGGTGTGAGTAAGGGTATCGCCCACCGGGGCGCCGTCCACCTCCTTGATTCCCGCGATAACATAACCGACTTCGCCGGCGGACAGGCATCCCGTATCCAGGCGCTTGGGGGTAAATATGCCCACTTTATCCGCGTAATAATGACGTTGGGTGGACATGACAGTGATCTTGTCTTTGGCCTTCAAGCACCCTTGCATCACCCTCACCAACGATACCACGCCTAGATAGTTATCGAACCAGGAATCGATGATCAATGCCTGCAAAGGCGCATCGTCATCACCTTGGGGAGGTGGAACGCGTCTGACCAGTTCCTCTAACAGTAAATCGACCCCCAACCCCGTCTTGGCACTCACCTGCACCGCATCATCCGCTTCGATACCGATGATGTCTTCGATCTCGTGGCTAACCCGCTCGACATCGGCGGTAGGTAGATCGATCTTGTTCAACACCGGTAACACTTCCAGTCCTTGCTCAATAGCGGTATAGCAGTTGGCCACAGTCTGCGCCTCCACGCCTTGTGAGGCATCGACCACCAGCAACGCCCCCTCACAGGCGGCGAGGGAACGCGATACCTCATAAGAAAAATCAACGTGGCCGGGAGTGTCGATAAAATTCAGCAGATAGTCGCGCCCGTCTTTGGCCCGATAACGCAATGACACGCATTGGGCCTTGATGGTGATACCCCGTTCCCGTTCCAGCTCCATGGAATCCAGGACTTGATCGGCCATTTCACGAACACTCAACCCGCCGCAGATTTGAATAAGGCGGTCGGCCAAGGTCGATTTACCGTGATCTATATGGGCGATAATGGAAAAATTACGAATGTGCTTCATGACCCGAAACCGGAAAAAAGCGGACACCTGGGCCGCCAAAGCCCGCAAGTGTACCGGATTTTTCCGGTTTCCAGAATCTCCGCGTCCCCGTGACCGCGCAACAACGGCGGCTAGTTATCCTTATCGGGCATCTTGAGCGCCAGGAACATGGGGCCCGATCCACGCTGAACCAGCATCGGGATCGATTTGCCTGCAGGCAAATCCTTCACCAAGCCCTTAAACTGAGCCACGTCTTTCACATCCACGTTGTTGATCATCAGGATGACATCGCCTTGGCGTAATCCGGCATCATGCGCCGGACCGCTGCCAACGTCATCCACATAGACCCCGCCCTTCTTTCCCTCCAAGGTCTTGCGTTGATCGTCGGTCAGGTTCTTAACGACCGCCCCCAGACGGCTCTCGCTACTGCCCTCATCACCGCCGCGACTGGCCTGTTTGATCTTATCTTCCGGCGGCAGTTCGCCGATCCTGATCTTGAGCATCTTGGTCTTGCCGTCACGCAAGATCTTCACGTCGGCCTCTTTGCCAACCGCCATGCGCCCGACGATGGGCGGCAGGGATGCGGA
>CAYWIQ010000127.1:0-6944 GCA_964458405.1 uncultured Chromatiaceae bacterium | reverse complement strand
CCGCCATCCAGTTTGGCGAGATAGCGTTGCTTTCTTTTAAAATCTACTTCCAGAAGTATTTTTTTGGTGCGGGTCAGTAACGAGGCCGCATGAAACGGTTTGGGGATATAGTCATTGGCGCCTGATTGATAAAATTGGGTAACCAGCGCGGGTGTGGTCTCCGCGCTGACCATGATGATGCCCATCTCGTCCTTGAGCCAGCGTTCACGGATCTGCTTGAGAACCTCCAGGCCGTCGATGTCGGGCATATGGTAATCCAGCAGGACCAGGTCAATGTGCTTTTGCCTTAGGGTCTCCAGCGCCGACTTGCCATTTTCCGCGACATATATTTTCGGATTGAATTGCTGCAGGCGATGGGTGACGATTTTCCGATTCATGGGTGAGTCGTCGACCACGAGGATATTAAAGCTGTCCCATTGCACGGGCTTCTTGGGGTTATCTCGTTGTGCCTCCAAGGCGGCGTCCTGGCAAGCATGACTTAGCCGCTGCAATAGTTCTACGATCCCGGCGGATTTCAGGATATAGTCGTACGCCCCCAATTTCAGGCAATTGGTAACCGCGTTCTTATCACTGTCAATCGTTAACATGATGACGCGCATGCCTTTACCGTTGCGCCGGCGTAACCATTCCAATACTTCGATGCCGTTCATGACCGGCATGTGGATGTCCAACAGCACCAGATCAAAACGCTCGATCATCATCAAGGAGATTGCCGCTTGGCCGTTTTCCGCGACGGTGATGGTGTAACCCTCATGCGTCAAGCGGCGGGTCAATAAATCGCGATTGAGTTGTTCGTCATCGACGATGAGCAGGGAATAATTGGCGGCACTGTATATGTTCGGAATGCTCATTAGCGGTCTAGCTGGCGATTTTAAGGTTGTTCATGGGTCGATATCACCAACGCTGACGCGTTGGCAGAGGGAATTGAGACGCTCCAACAGCGGAGCGATATCCCCATAGTCACGGCGTGACAGCGCGTCTTCCGTTTGTTCGGCCAATTGGCTGATGTCCGGGTAGCCGAAATTGGCGCCCAGTCCCTTGAGGGCATGCAGTTGCTGTTTTAAAGTGGGCCAATCCTGGGTATTGGCCGCGCCGCCGATATCGGCCAGTCGTTCGGGCAGGCGCGCGACGAACTTGGCCACCAGATCGATCAGATCCGGTTCGTCTTCCAATAGTGTTGATGTAATGGTTTCCTGCCCTGTGGGGTTGAGGCGGTTATGCATGTTTTGTGAATCTAATGATCGTCTTTATTGCGCCGTCTAGCGCAATAGGGACCATTTTCTACTTCAAATGCTCTACTTCATGAGTATTTCAGAACGGCGGGTACTATCTATAGCGTTCCACCCGGGTGTGACTTTAATCACAGTTTGGTGCGCTGCGTGCTCCAAGGATGGGGCGATGGCGGGAATAATCACGGGACTTTAGCTGGGAATGGCTTTGCCAATCATATAATTAGTCGGTTCGTGTCCTTATCGGGTAGGGCTATGAGGCGGGACGGGCGACATCGGGCCAACCATATTCAGTAATCTTGGTGTCAGTCTGACCTGCTGCGCGCCGGCCCGGCGTGCCTGCGTCTACCGGATTGCAAGATGTTTATAATGGGTCACTAATACTATGCCGGCGCGCGGGATGGATAAGAATGTGGAACCAGCGATCGATCTGCGTGAGGCCGGTTTTGATATCTTGAAGGAGTCGCTGTTTGAAGATCATTTCATCATTGATTGAGTTGGAAACGGGCGAGGGGATTTCGCTGCATGATCTGATGCCGGATATCAAAACGGCGATACGGGATGCGGATGTTAAAAACGGCTTTGTGACGGTGACGTCGCAACATACCACCACGGCGATCGCGATCAATGAGTACGAGGAGCGCTTGATCGAGGATGTGAAGAACTTTCTGGCGTGGCTGATACCCGCCGACGGCCGCTATCTGCATAATGATATTGCCCTGCGGGATTGTCCGCCCGACGAGCCGGAGAATGCGCACTCGCATCTGGCGGCGATGTTGCTGGGCAGTTCCGAGGTGATGCCCCTGACGGATGGCAAATTGGGTCTGGGTCAGTATCAGTCTGTTATGCTGTATGAGCTGGATGGGCCGCGGCGGCGTAAGGTGAGCGTGCAGGTTTATGGCGAATAACTTCGCGATGCAGTATCAGGCGTTTCCGCTATTGGGGCCCCGTTGATTACCGCCGCCGGGGGCAATGTCCACCCCCGGCCCGGAAGTATATGTATCGATCAAGGCGCGGCGGGTGCCGCAGCCAGCACGTCGTGGACAAGATAACAACCGTCCAGTTGCAGTGGGCCGTAGATATCCACTTGTTGGCCGCTGGTCAGATCGGACAGGGTAACGGCTTCGCTGGTGAATCCCGTCGACGTGGTGGTGATCTGAAAGATGTTGGCTCCTGTGTCCAATTTCACACAGCGGTCGCCGCCGGTGGTGATCAGGGTGAAGCCGTTGTTGGCGACATCGATGGCGCCGAGGGTGCCGGTAGTCGGGCCATCCGGCGCGGTTATATCAACGAATACGACCGCCGCCTTGATGCTGTCGGGTGCCGTGTCAGAGAGCACCACGACGCCTTCTACTTTAACCGCATCACCTGTGACGATGTCCGCCGGCGTTAGCAAGCTACCTTCGCGGGAGAAGATCTTGGTGCCGTTCTGGAGCGTGACTTCTAACGCGGTTCCCGCCGCATAGCCTTGGCCGGCGGCGACGTTCAGTACGAAACTGGTCTGATCCGTCCCGACCGACTTGACGTCGCCCTGGAGTTGCGTAAAGGTGCCTACGGGCCCTACTTCGATCACCGCGGCTTGAAATTCCAACGACGCGCTGCCGGTGCTGCTGGGCGCGAAGCGGCCCAATACCGTGACTTCATCGTCCACCTTCAGATCACTGAGCAGCGCGGGATCGCCCTGGTCGTTGAACAACGCGGTATTGGTGTCGACCTGCACCGTCATGCATGCCGGGCTGGTGGTGGTGCTGTCCCGGTTGTCGCTTAACGAACGCCACGCCAACGATGAATTGCACACGGAGAGCGTTTGCGTATCCGAATCTATGCTTTGAATATGACCATGCACCCGCACGACCTTTCCGGGCGTGTCGGCGCTCAGCACGTCGACGAAAATGACCGGCCGAAAAATGTATTTGCCGTTGCCGGTTTTGACGATATGAATGGACTTGGCGGCATCGATGTCGAGCTGCAGGTATAAGGTTTGGCCCGCCGCGACCACGATGGGCGCGCGCGGCACAAGATCGAGCTTGCCGTTGCCCGGGAGCTGGGGATGGATGGTCGCGGTCACGTTCCCGCTGGCGTCTTGGCGAACCAGCTCGACATTGGTGACCGTGAGGCGGATCTTGTCATAGTCGCCGGGCGGGGCGTCGGCCAGTGAAAACATCTCCGCGTGGCTGTTCATCGCCAGCAGATCGAAGGTCTTTTCGCCTGAGTATAGGGTTTGCGAACCAGTCGCACCCAGTAGTTGGACAGCGGTCACGGTGACATTGACATGTTGAAAGTCGGAGGTAGGGCCGTCGGTGAACAATACGGCTACGCGCCCGGTGCTGGATGCGATATCGTTGCTGGTGCCGACAGTCGTGCCGCCGTTACCGCCGCCTCCGCAGGCGCTGAGGCCCAGGATTATGGTGCAGGCGGTCAGCCAGGAAATCAGTCGGTTTCGCATATCGGATCGAGACGTCATAAAGCACCCCCCTAGATTCTTATTGGATCATTAGTAAGGCTGATTCAGTCCCTGATCATCAGGCGGCGTTTTGCCTGTTAGCCATCCCTTTCATCGCAGCAATGAGTCTTAGTATAAGCAATATGGCGTAACTACGGAATGCGCGAATGTGAGTATGGCTAAGTTCCTGGCGCGATTAAGGTAATGATCGGTGGGGGGTCGGTTTTTCGTTCAAATGACAACCCAAGCCTCGGTCTGTTCCCAGTGTCTCAGCTATGGGCATGCTGGAATGAATGCCCTGAGTCTCACAGAAGTGTAATATAACTTTAATAGCTTATGGTCCGACCGCGGTCCGAGGATGACGCCATGAAGATTTTAGCATTGAAGATCGGAATCTCAGCGTGTCTTGCCGTTCTGCTGGTGGGTTGTGCTGTGTTCACGCCGTCTGATATCGGCAAGGATGAGTATCAAGCCAATTGCGCAACCTGTCATGGCTCAAGCGGCAAAGGCGATGGACCCCAGGCGGAAATTTTGCCGACCAAGCCGGCGGATTTGACGCTGCTGGCGAAGAACAATGGCGGGGAGTTTCCCGCTTCGCGTGTGCATGAGGTCATCGACGGCCGGTTGGCGGTGGCGGCCCACGGTTCGCGGGTGATGCCGGTGTGGGGAGATGAATTTCTGACGGAGGAGAGGCAGGGACCGCAAGACAACTCGGCGAAGGCGTTTGCGGACCAGGAGTCACGAGTCAATGCCCGGGTGCGGGCGCTGGTGGATTATCTGAAGCAGCTGCAGGAGTGACGGGGTCGTAGGGTTTGGTGGTGGAGTGGTTCGGCTTTTCGCCGCCTTCAAACAATCTTAATTCGCGCCGCTCATTTTATTCGTGGTGAATTTCCTTTGGCGGGTGATTAGTGATCTCTGGATTCCGGCTTTCGCCGGAATGACGGTAAGGGATTTGCGTTTGTGCTTTGGTTCTTCCCATGGAACGAGACGACGCGGAGTAATGGAATCGTCCTACTTTCCTAGTCGAAACCCAAGTGTGTTTCAAGATTGACGCCGAGTGTGCGGGCCTTTTGCCAGTCGAGGCGGTCGCTGGTCAGGCTGGCCGTCAAGTGCGGCGCTTGATAACCGAGCGTGACGGCGCCGGACCGCCAATCGTATTGAATCCGCGTGCGCCCACCGCGATGGTGGTAGCTCAGTCCTAGCGGGATGAACGTCTTGAGATCCGTGTAGTAGACGTCCGCAACCACATCGATGCTGTCGGTGACGATAGCGCGCAGGTCGAGATGGGCGCGGGTGGGCAGGCGTTGGCTAAACGAATGGTTTCCTTCATAGCCGGACACGGTGGGGTTGATGATCAGGTATCCATCCGCGCCGTAGCTTTTGGTGTTGGAGGTGGCGGTGGCCAGGGTGTAAGGCGCATTGTGCCAATAGAGACGACCCAACAGATCGGTGACCCGGAGTCGGGCGACAAGTTTGTCGGTCCGCCAATTCATGGACAGGTCCAGGCTGTATCCCCGGCCGGTGGGTGTGTCGACCTGGCGTTTGAACAGGTGGTCTTCGGAATAGTTATAGTCGACCGCGAGGTTGTAGTTGTAGTCCATAGCGTTGATGACGTCGGCCGCGCCGCGTAGTGTGCCGTCGGTCAGTTGCGTGCCTTGCAGGTAGCTCAGGCCCAGGCCGATGTCCAAGGACGGCCGAACGGGTAAAAGGACGCCCAGCCGCAGGCCGTTGGCCGCGAACTGTCGGGCGTTGAGATCCACCAGGTAATGGCGGCCCGGCGGCAAGGGCAGGTGATTGGCGATGCGATAGTAGAGGTCGGCGGTGTCGGGGCTGAAGCGCAGGTATTCGTCATAGCGCGCGACGACGCCCAGCGACCAGCGGCCTTCGACGACACCGGCCTCCGCGTAATTGTAGGTCAGCGCCCGTTGGCCGCTGTGAAAGGGAGACCGCCAATCATTGAAATAGCCGCGTACCGGCACGGTGTCGCTGAAGGAAAGGCTGTCGGCTTGCAGGTATACGCCGTCTCGCGCGAAGCCGGGGACGGCCGCCGCTGCCAACACCAGCAGCGATAACATCAAGACGGCACGCATGGCGATGCTATTATTGGGCGCCAAAAAGAGGGGCGGCCTAAGCCGCCCCGTCATGATGACCACAGCTTGTGGCGCTACTATTGCAACGTCTCAAAGGTGCCGTCCATATAGCTCACCTTGATGATGCCGTTGTCGAGAGCGGTGAGTGTGCCCACACCGTTGCTGCCGACCTTAAGAGTTCCACTGCCGAATTTGTTGATGTCCGCGCTTGAATACGCCAAGGTCAAACTGGCATTGGCGGTATCCGTGAAGGTCAGCGTCGAGGTCTGCCCGCCGGAGGAATCACGGGACCCAGCTATGGTGATGGTCTCGCCGTCTTGCGCAAGAATCGCGGACGCGTCACCGGTATACCTATCGCTGCTGGTCTTGTTGGCGGTGGCCGTCAGTTGTGCTTGCGGCAGGCCGTCGAGTTGGACGGTGACCGCCACCGACACGGTACCTTGGATACCATAATCCGCGTCTTTTTGGGCCGGATCGAAGTTGCTGGGGATAGTGGCCGAGACGTTGATGGTGGCCTCCGCCGAATTGGCATTGTCCGCCAAGGTGCCCATCAGCTTGGCCGATGAGGGGATAAAGCGCACATTCGGTATACTGCCAAAGGGCTTAGCGTCGTTGAGCTGTATGGAACCAGTGAACGAGACCGGGTTAGTGACGCTGTTGCCGATTTGTTCGATGGTGGCATCCATATTAAACCCCATTGATGCGATAGCGGGGTTGTTGATGCCTGGCCCGCTAATGTGGTCGACGGTTCCATTGAAACTGACGCTCGCCGTACCACTGTTGATGGTAAGTGATACGCCGCCCGCACTGCTGTCCGTCGTATATATTTTTCCGGAGATGCTGGCATCCATGCCGCCCAGGGAGCCGGTGGGTGTGGTGAAGGTGATGCTCATATTTTCTACCGTATTGCCATACAACGGCCCATTCAGGGTTACTGTGGTATTGATATCTCCAACATCTATGGTGCCTGTGACGTTGCCTCCACTCCCGTTAGGGTATGAGAAAGTAGGCGGTGGGGGGCTCGCACTTTTATAAGCTATGAACATGGTGTCCAGTGACTCCACCAGAGAATTGGCTAGGTTATTCATCAGCGGTGTGGTGACCGCGCCTGCGCTATTGAGATGGGCGCCGAAGGCGTCCGCGGCGGGACCCGGTTGCGCCAGACTCACGCCCCAGGTTCGG
>CAYWIQ010000126.1:0-6952 GCA_964458405.1 uncultured Chromatiaceae bacterium | reverse complement strand
GGGCGAAATTGACGGTCATGATCTCCACCACGGGACGCCCACCCGCCAAGGCCGCGCCCACCGCCAGACCGGTAAAACTGTTTTCCGAGATCGGGGTATCGCGTACCCGCCATTCGCCATACTTTGCATACAGGCCTTGGGTCACGCGGTAACTGCCACCGAACAGGCCCACGTCTTCACCTAGCACGAACACCGCTTCGTCCGCTCCCATGACCCGATCCAAGGCGATGTTCATCGCCTCCCAGGTCATCAGCTCTGCAGCTGGTTGAGCGATGTCGATGCTGCCGGCGTTTTGCGTACGGTCGTGCCGGCTCATGGGGCACCTCGGTATAGGTCCAGCGGCCGTTGGTACACGTCTTTGTAAAGGTCTTGAGGCGCCGGGCTGGCTGCAGCGAACGCAACGGCCTCCTCCACCGCCTGATGCGCCCGCTGTTCCAGCTCTTCAATAACACTGACGCTTAGCCATCCCTGCTCTTCGACACGGCGGCGGAACAACATCAGCGGGTCTCGCGAGCGCAATTCGGCCATTTCCAGACCGGAACGATAGGCGTCGTTATCGGCCATGGAGTGACCACGAAAGCGATAAGTCTCGCATTCGAGAAGATAAGGGCCCAGACCGCCGCGGACATGTTCCAGCGCCAGGCGACTAGCTTGGTAAACCGCTTCGACATCCATGCCGTCAACGCGGCGCGCCTCCATGGCGTAGGCGCTGGCCCGTTTATACACCTCGGGAACAGCGGAATGACGATGAATCTCGGTTCCGATCTGATAATGATTGTTCTCGCAGATAAACAGTACCGGGAGCTTCCACAACGCCGCCATATTGAGCGATTCGTGGAACGTTCCCTGATTAACGGCGCCGTCACCGAAGTAGCACAGCACTACGTCGCGACTTCCCGTCATCATCAGACGATAGGCGACCCCGATGGCGACGGGAAAGGTCTCACCAACGATGGCGTAACCACCGAAGAAACGCCGCTTGGCGTCGAACAAGTGCATGGAGCCGCCGTAACCGCCGGCACAACCACCGCTACGGCCGAACAATTCCGCCATCACGGCCTGGGGTGGCACGCCGCGCACCAGGGCGTGGACGTGCTCGCGGTAGGTGGAGACCACATAGTCGCCGGGATCGGCGGCATGCAGTGACCCCACCGCCACTGCCTCCTCGCCGGGATAAAGATGCAGAAAGCCGGCGATATTGCCTTGCGCGTACTGCTCGGCGGCCGCCTGCTCGAACGCCCGCGCAAGCACCATATCGAATAGAAACTGCCGGACCAGATCACGTTCCATGGACCACTCCGTCGCATATACCCCGCGGTTATGGCGGGGCGATCATTTAGACTTCAGCTGCGTCTCCACGTTATGCCGGGTGCGAATGAAGGTACTGTGCGATACGTGCAACAGATCCGCGACCTTACGCACCAGGTATTCTTCGTGCATATCCTTATCAAGATCTGCAAAGGCCACCCGCCACATCATCTCGATGACCTGGGCCTTTTGTTGTTGGGTAAACTCCCTGTCCACCAATTGGGTGAACTGATACAAGGATACCGAACCGTCCACTTCCTCTTCCGCCAAGGCCACCAATTCATCCGTCTCCTGGCGGCTGAGCCCGAACAATTCCTGCACGGCGGATACCACCGCGCGCCGTTCGGATTGTTCTACGTGGAAATCGGCGCGGGTCACCTCGATCAACAAGGCGGCGGTGGCCAGTCTCAGCGCCTGCTCATTGCCTTGTTCGTCAAGACTTACCCGCGATTGAATTTTGTCGCTAAAAAAATTCTGAATGCGGCGTATCATTACATCTCCCGCATATTGATAGTGTATAAACTCTACTCATTATGATCAGCGGCTGGCGGAAACACCGGTATTGCGTAGCAAACCGATGATATCGCCTATGCCGCCCTTGAGCGCCTCATCCAACGCCGTTTCACCGTTACGATTGCGTATCGTGGTATCGGCACCGGCATCCAGCAGGACCTTCACCACGTCAAGATGACCGCCTACCACCGCCATCATCAGTGGCGTCATGCCCGTTCCCGCCGACACATCTATGGTCCCGGGCAGGCCTTCATCTCCTTCCCGCGCATCGAGGTCGGCATGGTGAGCCACCAAGGCACTCACCAACTCCACCCGGCCGGACTTTGCCGCCTCCATCAACGGGCTCACGCCCGCGGTACTCCTGATATTCGGATCGGCATGATGATCCAGCAATGTTTTGGCCTCGGCCACGTAGCCTCGCTCCACCGCCCACATCAAGGCGGTCTTACCCGCGAAACCCGGGACATCGGGATCAGCGCCATGCTCCAACAACACTTTAACCGTGTCTTCGTACCCACCTTGGGCAGCCTTACAAATCGGCGGATTACGCTCATCCGGCATGATCCCGATCACCGCGCCTGCCGTATAGGCCGGCGCGCTGCGTTGCCCTTCGTTGGGATCTATGCCTTTAGCCAATAACATGGCTACGATCTTGTCATGCCCCTGCTCCGCCGCCACCGACAAGGGGGTATCGTTGTGGAGATTGGCCAGTTTGGGATTGGCGCCGTGATCAAGCAAAAAGGCGACTACCTCTTGATGACCCAGCTGCGACGCCAGAATCAACGGCGTGTCCCCCTGGGACGCGGCTTTGGCAAGGGCTTGCTTACCCAGTGGAATCATGGCGCCGGTCCAGGTCCAGGCCCGAAAACCGGTTGTGACCCGGTTAACATCGGCACCACGCCCCACTATGGCTTTTACTGCTTCCACGTTGCCGCCATAGGCCGCCGCCAGCAACGGTGTAACCCCGGCACGGTTCGTGGCTTCTGGATCGGCACCGGAAACCAACGATCCCAGCACCTCCTTGGCATCGCCGTGGCTGGCCGCCATGATCAGGGACTCGTTCAGACTCAGCCCCTGGTAACTCAATTTCTCTTTTGCACCGCCTTTCATCAGGATGTTGGCGATATCCTGGTTGCCGTAATCCTGGGCCACGGTCAACGCAGTCGCCCCCTGGGCATTGCGCATTCCCGGCTTGGCGCCCTTATCGAGCAAGGCCCGGACAATGGCCAGCCAATCCTGTACCGAGGTTTTACTGGGCACCAGGCCGCGCTTGGCCGCATACATCAAGGGGGTATAACCGCTTTCCGGTGATTTCGCCGGACGCTGGTTACTGATATTGGGATCGGCGCCGGCGTCCAACAATTGCCGTACTACCCCCACACTCCCGTAGCGAACCGCATTGAACAGCGCGGTTTCACCCTGCTGGTCCTTAGCGTTGACCTTCGCACCGGCCTTCAATAACAACTCCACCAACTGAACATTGTCGTTAAGCGCCGCCGCCATCAATGCCGTACCCTGCTCATGATTCACCGCATTGACATCCGCCTTGGCGGCAAGCAAATCCCGCACGATGTCCGTATGGCCGCCGCCGGCAGCAGTAATCAACGCGGTGTTACCCAGAAAATCGGTCACCGTCAGCGGATAGTGATGGTCCAGATATGACTTAACCACGTCCTCCTGACCAAATCGTGCCGCCTTGATGAAATTGGCCGCCACCTCTGGATCCACCGTCGGCGGCGCCTTGGCTTGGTCTGCAGCCTCTTTGGGGGCGGCCGCCGCCTTAGGGGCAGCACCTGCCTTGTCCGAAGCCGCGCTATCCGCCGCATTCGCGCCGACGGTCGCTATGAACATGCTTAAACCTATTACCAATCCCCACCCCATATGGGCACGCTTTTTGATTGCTAACGACATGGCGGTTTCCCCCTCTGGGACATCAATATTATTCAGATAGTTCTTTTATTCCCGCATCTTTACCACTGATCCGACCATCCAAACCCGGCACAGCCCATTACTATACCACTGTCGCCGGTCGCTTTAAGCGTCCGGACCCGTTTCAAGCTCTTGAGAATCAACGCGCTGCCAGACACAGATTCCCCCATTTTTGTCCGCCATCGCCTGGAGGTAGCGCTCATGGGCCGCCAACTCCCCCTCACTGGCCCGAATCACGGACAAGGGCGGGCGATCGGCGCTGACCCGGGTGGCCACGCTGATCTGCTCCGTCCCCGCATCCCGCACACCTTCCAAGGACAAACTGACCTGGCCCCCGGTCATAGCCAAATAGACGTCCGCCAAGATCTCAGCATCCAGTAAGGCGCCATGTAATTCACGCTGGGAATTGTCTATCCCATAGCGTTTGCACAAAGCATCAAGATTGTTACGTTGCCCAGGGTGCAACTGACGGGCCTGCTGCAAGGTATCCAGGACCGAGCAGCAATCACTGAGTTGGCCGAACCCCCCACCCAACATTTGCAGCTCGTGGTTGATGAAACCCACGTCGAAAGGCGCATTATGAATGATCAGTTCAGCTCCACGGATAAACCCGAGGAACTCATCGACGACTTCGGCGAAACGCGGCTTGTCGCCCAGAAATTCATTGGTGATCCCATGTATCTCCACCGCCGCTTCGTCTATGTCACGATCCGGTTGAAGATATTGGTGATAGCGGTTGCCGGTGAGGCGACGATTGATCATCTCCACGCAGCCGATCTCGATAATTCGGTGACCCTGCGAAGGTTCCAAACCCGTGGTTTCGGTATCCAACACGACTTGCCGCACAGTACCCCCCTTAACGCTTAATGCCCACTTTGTATCCGCTCGAGGCGCTCTGGATCCATGTCCGCGCAAAGAATTACGCGGCTTCGCCGCTGCATGCCCGAAGTTCCAATCGCACCATCATCCCGTCTTGTCTAGTAACTCATCAATTGCCTGATTGGCCAGACTATCGGCCCGCTCATTATCCACATGGCCGGTATGGCCCCGCACCCAGTGCCAACTCACCCGGTGTCTGCCGACCAACTCATCCAGTCGCTGCCACAGGTCGACATTCTTAACCGGTTTACGATCGGCGGTTCGCCACCCACGCCGCTTCCAATCGACCATCCATTCCGTAATCCCTCGTTTCACATACTGCGAATCGGTGGTCAATGAGACTTGTTGGCCGTCGCGCTTGAGCGCCGCCAAACCGGCGATGGCCGCCATCAGCTCCATACGGTTGTTGGTGGTATGCAGTTCGCCGCCGTATAGGGTCTTTTCCCGGCCCTTGTATCGTAAAACCACCCCCCAGCCGCCAGGCCCGGGGTTGCCTCGGCATGCCCCGTCGGTGTAGATCTCCACCTCTTCAGCCACGCCCCATGCTCCCCCGAGTGGGCTTGGCCACATCCACGACCAGGCGGCGCTTCGGACGCCAGCTGCGCAGTTTGATGGGCGTTAGGGTCGCCATGCGCTTTTTGGCCACAATAATATTGGCGCCTGACAAGATGGGCCAGCCGCGGGTTCCCCATTTATCCATAAAGCGCAGACGACGCATGATCCCTTCATGGGCAATGGGTGGACGAAAGAACAGTGGGACCACCTGAGTGGTGTCAAACCCCAACAAGCCCATCCAATCCTTCATCCGCGTCACACTGAGAAACCGGCCGCACCAGGGAAAACGCTTACTGCGACGCCGTATCAAACGCCACACCCCCCATAAACTCCAGGGATTGAAGGCGACGATCACCACATGTCCTTCGGGGATCAGCATCCGATCCACCTCGCGCAACACTTCGTGGGGGTCTTTAGCGAATTCCAGAGTATGTTGTAAAATTACCACATCGAGGCTGTCGCCCTGTACCGGCACCTGCTCCGGCATCGCCCTCGCATGGGGATAGGGCAAACCAGGAAGCGTATCCACGTCCATCACCACACGCATGCGGATACGGCTTTCGGCTAGGATATCGCGCGACGCCACCCAACCCAACTGCAACAGATAATAGCCGAACAAATTTTGTAACACGGCATCCATGGCGGCCTGCTCTTGATCCAACAGCGCCGTGCCCAACTTATCCGCAAACCACTCCCTCAATCGCTCGCGTTGACCGCAGATTTCCGTCATATTGTGGTTAAAGCCCATGATCACCCATCCCCAACTCCATGCTACAGAATACGCGTCAATCGTTACCGAGGCCACCCGTGGTTGACCGGACGACCAACGACTGTCAGCATTACAAAGATGGACCAAGTACACGCAGTACCCGCCTTCAGGGACAATTACATCTGGTTGTTGAGCGGCAACCATGCCCCTCATGACAAGCGCATAACCGTCATTGTCGATCCGGGCGACGCCGGCCCGGTGATACAGGCATTGGACTCGCTGAACCTGGAGCCGGTGGCGATATTCATCACCCATCATCACCCCGACCATATCGGCGGCTTAAAGGGATTACTTGCCCGCTTCGACATCCCCGTCTATGGCCCCGCTCAAGAGGCCATTCCCGATATCACCCATCCACTGCGGGAAGGGGACCGCGTCGAGTTACCCGGGCTGCCCGCCTTTGTGGTATTGGATGTGCCGGGGCATACTGCAGGCCATATCGCCTACGCCGAGAAGCATTCGTTGTTTTGTGGCGACACCTTGTTCGCGGGCGGCTGTGGACGGCTGTTCGAGGGTACCGCGGAACAACTTCACACCTCCCTACAGAAGCTCTCGCAGTTACCTGACGACACTTGGATTTATTGTGCCCATGAGTATACTCTCAACAATCTCAATTTTGCCCTCGCGGTAGAACCAGGCAATTCAATGTTGCAAACGCGTTTCCAACAAACCCAGCAACTGCGAAATGAGCACCAGGCAACCGTCCCTTCACGACTAGGCTTGGAAAAGCAAACCAATCCCTTTCTCCGCAGCCATATCCCTGAAGTCGTGGCCGCCGCGGGCAGACATTGCGGCCGCTCGGTGACGCCCGGCGTCGAAACCTTCGCCGTCCTACGCCAGTGGAAGGATCACTGGCAAGGTTAAACCTAAAAGATCATGGATTTACGCCGATTATTATGGATGATAACAAACAGAAGCCCCACAGTTGCGGGTTGAAAGATGCACGGAATGCTCGCCCATACACCCTCAGAGACTCCCTCCTACCTACGACATAAGATG
>CAYWIQ010000125.1:0-6994 GCA_964458405.1 uncultured Chromatiaceae bacterium | reverse complement strand
CAGGCAGGCGACGGCCTTGAGCGACGAGGTAATTCTTGGCGGTATTGATGGCAATCCGATACAGCCAAGTATAAAAAGCACTCTCCCCACGGAATTTCGGAAGCGCCCGGTAAGCCTTGATAAAGGCATCCTGCGCCACGTCCAACACCTCTGCCTGATCCCGGATGTAGCGCGAAATAAGTTTGACAATCTTGTGCTGATACTTAGCTACCAGGATGTCAAACGCCTTTTTATCACCTCTCTGGACACGCTCAACCAAGAGCTGGTCAACACTTTGCTCGCCCATTTCGGGCCTGCCCCTTCTTCACTGGAGGAGTAAATCCCTTTACTCGGAAACATAGACAATGTCAGTCAGCATTAGTTCTCGGATTTCAGAACCAAACCAACAATATTAGTATTTTCTAATTTGCTGACTGGTAGCTTAACGCTCGGCTCACCCTCTCCGCAGCCCAACCGCAGGCTAAAAAACCAACCTTTGCTGGACGCTCACAACCTTCCGGCTATATGCTGCACTACCCAGGCATGCCGACGCGGCCATCCCATAAGGCGCCCATTATGACGATAAAATATCTCTGAGCCAACACGCTTTTCTATGGAACAAGATTATTTCGACCTGCTGTTGATCGGTGGAGGTGCCGCCGGATTGAGCCTGGCCCTGCATCTTGCCCCACACATCCGTATCGGCCTGGTTACCAAGGGCCCTCTCCCGGAAGGGGCTACCTACTACGCTCAGGGAGGAATCTCCGCTGTATGGGATCAAGCCGACTCCTTGGAATCCCATATCGAAGACACCCTTAACGCCGGGGCCGGCCTCTGTGACGAAGCGGTGGTTCGTTTCACCGTTGAACATGCCCGGGAAGCCGTTGAATGGTTGGTAACCCAGGGCGTGCCGTTCACCCAGGAAACCCGCCCCGACGGGAGCGTTGATTATCATCTCACCCAGGAAGGCGGCCATAGCCACAGGCGCATTCTGCACGCCGCCGACACCACCGGACAGGCCATCGAGCTGACTTTGGAACAACAGGCGCGTCTCCACCCCAATATCGAGATATTGGACTATCACATTGCTATTGACCTCATTACCGGAAAAAAGTTGGGGCTGGAGCGTAACCACTGCTGGGGCGCCTATGTCCTTGATCGAAAGAGCGGACAGGTCAAGACCCTACGTGCCAAATGCGTGGTCTTGGCCACCGGCGGCGCCGGCAAAGTCTATATATATTCCAGTAATCCGGATGTCTGCACCGGCGACGGCATTGCCATGGCCTGGCGGGCCGGTTGCCGAGTGGCCAACCTGGAATTCATCCAATTCCACCCTACCTGCCTCTATCATCCCAAGGCAATATTCTTTCTCATCTCAGAGGCGGTACGTGGGGAAGGTGGCCGGATCCTGTTACCCGACGGCAGCCCCTTTTTGGATAAATTCGACGCCCGGGCCGAGTTGGCACCGCGCGATATCGTGGCACGCGCCATAGACCATGAGATGAAGCGGCTAGGCGCGGAGTTTGTCTTATTGGATATCAGCCACAAACCGGCTGCGTTCATCAAGGACCGCTTCCCCTCCATCTACGCCCGCTGCCTCGAATTGGGTTTCGACATGACTAAAGAGCCCATCCCGGTAGTGCCGGCCACCCACTATACCTGTGGCGGAGTCATGATCGATCTCCACGGCCGTACCGACCTTGCGGGACTCTACGCCATTGGCGAGACCGCCCACACCGGCCTCCACGGCGCCAACCGCATGGCGAGTAACTCCCTGCTGGAATGTCTGGTATTTGGACAAGCCGCGGCGGAGGACATCAAGGCCAATATCACGGACATTCCATCTCCGCCGACCGTGCCGCAATGGGACGACAGCCGGGTCACGGATTCCGATGAGGAGGTGGTGGTGGCACACAACTGGGAGGAACTGCGGCGCTTCATGTGGGATTATGTCGGCATCGTGCGCAGCGATAAACGTCTACAACGCGCCAAGCATCGTGTCGATCTTCTGCTTCAGGAAATTGACGACTACTACGGACACTTCCGCGTTACCAACGATTTGATCGAACTGCGCAACTTGGCGTTAGTGGCCGACCTGATTATTCGTTCCGCCATGCTGCGCCGTGAAAGCCGCGGTTTACACTATACCTTGGATTATCCCAATCCCGACAACAGCCGCCCGCCGCATAATACCGTACTCAATCCGCCGGAATAAGGCCCAGGCCGGAGGCCGGCTCAAAGCTGCGGCCTGCCGCGCGCGTCAGAACGTTCCTGCAATAAACGTAACCACACCCGCAAGCGGCGATGGCAGTCCGGATCCAAACTGTCGCTGGGTAACACCACCGCGCGCTTGCGCTTATCCTCCATAACAAAAGCCAACACTACCAAGCGGGGGTGCACATAGGCGCCGGGCAGCAAGCGCGCCTTACGCATCGTGCCGTCAACGGCCGATAATTCCCAGTCGTCATCCGCCTTCCACAACAGACCTTTCACCGCCGTTGGTGAAGATAACGCTATGTGACGGCGCCAGCTAACCCACCACTGCCCAATGACCCCCAGGGCAAGAAATAACTTGGTCCACCATGGCACCGTCAAAAACGCTATGACCGACAAGGCCGATCCATGCACGATGATCAAGCCAACCCGCAACCAGCGGGATGGCAGAGGATCAAGCCGTAGCGGGGCCACGTAAACGGACGACGACATCGGCCAACTGCCTGTCTGTGGGAATCATACGACCCATGACATACTCCAATAGCAGTGCGTCGGGATAGGTCAATAGGTCTTCAAAGGCGCGTTGCGCGGCGGATGGTACTTGATCGTAGTGATTATCTAAAAAGGCCTGCAAAACCAGATCCAACTCCAACATCCCGCGCCGGCACTGCCAATAGAGCCGGGCATGGTGGATGGCATCACATTCTTCATTGCTCAAGCTAGCGTCAACCGCCATCCGTCCCCCCTCCAACCACCCTTGGCACTAATTCATATCAGGTGCTTTAACATCAATTCTTTTATATTGCCGATCGCCTTGGTGGGATTCAATCCCTTGGGGCAGACATCGACGCAATTCATGATGGTATGACAACGGAATAACCGGTACGGACCTTCCAATTCGGCCAGCCTCTCCGCCGTAGCCTGGTCACGGCTGTCGGCCAAAAACCGGTAGGATTGCAACAACGCCGCTGGACCGCGGAATTTATCCGGGTTCCACCAGAAAGAGGGACAGGAAGTAGAACAGCAGGCGCACAGGATGCATTCATAGAGACCATCCAGCTTGTCGCGGTCCTTGGGACTCTGCCGGTATTCCACCTCGGGTTCGGGATCGTGTACGGTCAACCACGGTTTCACGGAACGATATTGGTGATAGAACTGACTCAGATCCACCACCAGATCGCGGATTACCGGCATCCCCGGCAAGGGGCGGATCTCTACGGGTTCCTTGAGGCTGTTCAAGGGTGTGATGCAGGACAGGCCGTTGCGGCCGTTGATGTTGAGTCCATCCGAACCGCACACCCCTTCCCCACAGGAATGGCGGAAGCTCAAGGTCTCATCCTGTTGCTTAATCTTAAGCAAGGCATCGAGCAGCATCATCCCCGGCGCCACCTCGGCCAGTTCGAATTCCTGCATACGGGGTTGCTTATCGGTCTCCGGGTTGAAACGGTATATGGAAAAACGCATGCCTATCTCCACAAAACTCAAAGCCGGCTCATCAGTACACTCGTTCCTTGGGTGGGAACGGCTCTACTGTTAGCGGCTGCTCCCGTACCGGTTTGTAGTCCAGACGGCCCCCTTCTTTGAAATACAGGCTGTGCTTCATCCACTGCTTGTCATTGCGCTGAGGGAAATCGATACGGCTATGGGCGCCGCGGCTCTCGGTACGCGCCAAAGCCGAAGTGATGGTCGCCAGGGCGACATCCATGAGATTTTCCAGTTCCAAGGCCTCGATGCGGGCGGTGTTGAACACCTTGCTGTGGTCCTTGAGCCGTGCATGTTGAAGGCGCTGTTCGAGTTCCCGAACCTTATCCACCCCTTCGCGCAATACTTCCTCTTTACGGAAGACGCCGCAATAATGCTCCATGGCACGCTGGAGTTCATCCCGCAAACCGGCGACCGATTCCCCATCTCCCCGCTGCTCCCAACGCGTGAGGCGCGCCAAGGCCCGCTCGATACCCGTCTCGGACATGGGGCGGTGATAACGCTGACCGGCGAGAAATTCTATGATGCGGTTACCCGCCGCACGGCCGAACACCACGATGTCCAACAGAGAATTACCACCGAGGCGATTGGCGCCGTGTACCGATACGCAAGCGCATTCCCCCACTGCATAGAGCCCCGGTACCGCTTCCTCCATGCCGCTGTCTCCTGGCATGACCACCTCACCGTAACGATTGGTGGGAATCCCGCCCATGGTGTAATGAGCGGTAGGGAATACCGGCACCGGCTCCTTACCGGGATCGATGTGTAAAAAGGTATGGATACTGTCGCGGATGCCCGGCAGGCGTTTATTTATCACCTCCTCACCGAGATGATCCATCTTCAACAACACGTAGTCGCCGTGTGGCCCGCAACCGCGTCCCTCACGCACCTCGGTGGCGATGGCGCGGCTCACCACGTCGCGGCTGGCGAGATCTTTGACATGAGGGGCATAACGCTCCATGAAACGTTCGCCGTCTTTGTTGATCAGATAACCGCCCTCGCCCCGGGCCGCTTCGGAAATCAGCATACCCTTACCGGCGATGCCGGTAGGATGAAATTGGAAGAATTCCATATCCTCCAGGGGAATGCCGGCGCGCAACACCATGCCCAGACCGTCGCCGGTGTTGATACGGGCGTTGGTGTTGGTACGAAACAACCGCCCCGCCCCGCCGGTGGCCAGCAAGGTGGTCTTGGCCTCGATAACCACCAATTCGCCGGTCTCGATCTCCAGAACCACCGCCCCTAGGATAAAACCCTCGTCATCCTTGATCAGATCAATGGCGAAGCATTCATCAAAGAAATGAGTCTTGGCGCGGATATTTTGTTGATACAGGGAATGGAGGATGGCGTGCCCGGTGCGGTCTGCGGCGGCGCAGGTACGCGCCGCCTGGTCACCGCCGAAATTCTGACTCTGCCCGCCGAACGGGCGTTGGTAGATCTTGCCGTCGTCCAGCCGCGAAAACGGCACACCGGCATGTTCCAGTTCCACCACCAGACGGGCTGCCGCACGGCACATGTACTCTATAGCGTCCTGATCACCCAGATAGTCGCTACCCTTCACGGTATCGTACATGTGCCAATGCCAATTGTCCGGCAGCACGTTGCCCAGCGCCGCGTTGATGCCGCCCTGGGCCGCCACGGTATGGGAACGGGTTGGAAATACCTTGGAAACCACCGCGACCGTGGCATCGGCCTGAGACAGTTGCAAGGCGGCACGCAACCCACCACCACCCGCGCCGATTACCAAGGTGTCGAACCGCCGTCGCGGAATATCATGCGCCGTTATCATGTCACCCCCACCAAAACCAGCAACGACCATGCCCCCATGGCGAGCAACCCCATTGCGATCAAACTCAATACCGTCAGCCGTAACCTAAAAGAATGCAAGTAGTCCATAACAACGTCACGCAGACCTACCCATGCATGAAGAAGCAGAAACCCGAACAATAACAAGGTGGAAATACTCATCAGCGGCGAGGTCATGAAGCTGCGCCACTGAGAAAAACCGTGAGGTGTCTGTGAATTCAGCCTCAGCAGAAAAAATACCACATAGGCCACCATATAAACGGCGCTGAGGCGCTGCAGCAGCCACGCCTTTAAGCCTCGGGCGCTCGTTATTACCATAACAGAACCCCGGCTGCGAACAGCAGCGATACAATACTCGCCGAAGCGATGATCCATGCCGTTCGCCGCGCCTGATCGCGTTCCACACCTATCCCACAATCGATCAGCAATACCCGAACCCCGGCGAAAATATGATGGGCCAGCGCCCAATATATGACGATTACCGCCAGTTTGAAGGGTAGCAGACCGAGCAGATGTTGAACGCGGTTATAGCCGAGTTGGCTACCCAGCGACAAATCCAGCAGATAGATCGCGAACGGGATGCTGAGAAACAATATAATTCCCGCTACCCTATGAGCAATGGATATTAACGCCGTGATCGGCAGGCTTATGCGCGCCAGGTTGAGGAATACCGGTCGGTTATTATTTTTGGGCATATAATCCGTAATGTAGACAACTCCTGCTGTTGTTCTAGTATTATGCCCCGCGCGGCTGATTGCAACGGTAAAATTATAAGGAGTAGTGATAATGATGCTTCCGGAATGGCGGTCGTTTCTTGACGACAGGGGCGCAACGATCAGTGACGATCGGGTCGTCCACTTCGGAAATCCCACCATTGAAACCCAGATAACCGTCAGCGGTGAAGTGATCACCGACCTTTCGGCGCGCGCGCTCATCGCGGTGCGCGGTGTCGATGCAGAGAAATATCTTCAAGGTCAGTTGACTAATGACATTCAGACCGTTGACGAGCATACCAGTCAACTCAGCGCCCATTGTAGTCCCAAGGGCCGTGTCCTGAGCTGTTTCCGCATCTTCCGTCGCGAAGGCACCCTCTACTTGGCCGTGCCCGAAACGTTGCTGGAGGCCAGTTTGCAGGGGCTGCGCAAATACGTGTTGATGAGTAAGGTTACCTTGGAACCGGAAACTAGCCTGGTACAAATAGGCTATGCCGGCGCCAAGGATATCCGGCATCTGAGTGAAGTCATCCCCTCTCTTCCCGACGAAGTGAATACGGTCACCCATGGCGACGGCATCACCGTCATCCGTGTCCCCGGACCGCACCCCCGCTTTGAGCTAATCGGCGGTATCACCGCCGCCAAGGCCTTGTGGACTAAACTGGATGTACATGCCGCACCGGTGGGCGCGGGTCCCTGGGCCTTGCTGGACATCCTCGGCGGGGTACCCGAACTCCACCCGGAGACCGTAGACACCTTCATTCCGCAAATGCTCAATCTTGACCTGTTGGGCGGCATCA
>CAYWIQ010000124.1:0-7079 GCA_964458405.1 uncultured Chromatiaceae bacterium | reverse complement strand
CGGCACGCCCTGCCAGATGGCGCGAATAGTTTTCGATACCCGGGCAATGGCCGAGCTCCACCAGCATCTCTATATCCAAGCGGGTGCGCTCCTCCAGACGCTGTGCCTCCACCAGCTTGTTGACGGTGCGCAGCTGTTCCAAACGCTCCTTGAGTTCGGCCTTGATCAACTCCACGGCGTTGAGCACCCGATCGCGCGGTGTCACATAGTGACTCTTGGGATAGATGGTAATGCGCGGCAGCTTGCGCCGCACCTCGCCGGTCAGGGGGTCGAACAGCGCGATGGATTCAATCTCATCATCGAACAATTCTATCCGCACCGCTTCGGCCTCGGAATCCGCCGGGTGAATGTCGATGACCTCGCCGCGCACCCGGTAGGTGGCGCGGCGCAACTCCATGTCGTTGCGCGTGTACTGCAACTCGGCAAGCCGTCGCAGGATACTGCGCTGGTCCACCAGCTCGCCGCGGCTGAGATGCAGCACCATGCTCAGATAGGCCTCAGGATCGCCTAGGCCGTAGATGCAGGATACCGTGGCGACGATAATCACATCGCTCCGCTCCATCAAGGCCTTGGTGGCCGACAGCCGCATTTGTTCTATATGGTCGTTGATGGAGGCGTCCTTCTCGATATAGGTATCCGAAGAAGGCACATAGGCTTCCGGTTGGTAATAGTCGTAATAGGACACGAAGTACTCCACGGCGTTGTGGGGAAAGAATTCCCGCATCTCGCCGTAGAGCTGCGCGGCCAAGGTCTTGTTGGGCGCCAGGATCAGCGCAGGACGCTGCACCGCCTGAATTACGTTGGCGATGGTGAAGGTCTTGCCCGAGCCGGTTACGCCCAGCAGGGTCTCCCCCGCCAGACCATCGTTCAATCCCGACACCAGGGCGGCGATCGCCGCGGGTTGATCGCCGGTGGGGGTGAACTGGGCTGAAATCTCAAATAATTTACTCATTGGGGATTCTGTGCAAAACGGCATTCAAGTATAGTACGTAGCCAGCGAGAACTTAAAACGGAAAGCGCCATTGGACGTTCAAATTTCTACCCGCGTACAACGCATTAAACCCTCTCCCACCCTTGCCGTCACCGCCCGCGCCGCCGCTTTGCGCGCCGCGGGAAAAGACATCATCGGCCTGGGCGCGGGCGAACCGGATTTCGACACACCGGAACACATTAAACAAGCTGCCATCAAGGCCATCGAAGACGGCTTCACCAAGTACACCGACGTCAGCGGCACACCGCAATTGAAACAGGCCGTCATCGCCAAGTTCTCCCGCGAGAACGGCCTGGACTATACGCCGGCACAAATCCTGGTCTCGGTAGGCGGCAAGCAAAGCTTTTTCAATTTGGCGCAGGCGCTACTTAACCCCGGCGACGAGGTCATTATCCCCGCCCCCTATTGGGTGTCCTATCCGGACATGGTGCTGCTGGCCGACGGCATCCCGGTGGTGATCGCCGCCGGCATCGACCAGCAATTCAAGATCACGCCCCAACAACTGGAAGCCGCCATCACCCCCTTGACCCGCCTGGTGGTGATCAACAGTCCGTCCAACCCCACCGGCAGCGCCTACACCCGCGAGGAACTGGCGGCACTGGGGGAAGTGTTACGCCGTCACCCCGGCATACTGATCGCCAGTGACGACATGTACGAACACATCCTGTGGACCGCGGAACCCTTCGTCAACATCGTCAACGTCTGTCCCGATTTGTTAGCACGTACCATCGTGCTCAACGGCGTATCGAAGGCCTATTCCATGACCGGTTGGCGTATCGGCTACGCCGGCGGGCCGGCGCCGCTCATCGAGGCCATGAAAAACGTCCAATCACAGAGTACCTCCAACCCGTCTTCCATCTCGCAGGTGGCGGCTCAGGCCGCCTTGGAAGGCGATCAGTCGTGCATAACGCAGATGTGCAAGGCCTTCAAGGAGCGCCACGACTTCGTCGTCCAAGAACTCAACACCATTGCCGGGATACGTTGCATCCCGGGCCAAGGCACCTTTTATTCCTTTCCCAATGTGGAAGGGATGATAGACCGACTCGGCGGCATAGAGTCGGATGTGGAACTGGCCGAGTTTTTGATCAACGAGGCCGGCGTGGCCCTGGTTCCGGGTTCGGCGTTCGGCGCCCCGGGCCATCTGCGACTGTCGTTTGCCACCGGTTTGGATACGTTGAATGAAGCCTTGAAGCGGCTTAAGCGCGTGGCAAAGGCATAAGGAAGGTCTAGAATTATTCCATACCTGGGGGAGGAATATGGCCATCCGTGACATCCAGCGATCGATCCGCAGTCAGCGAGGCAGGGGCTTCACCTTGATGGAGACCCTGATAACCTTGGCCGTGGCCTCGATCGTTTTGACCGCTGCGGTCCCCGCCATGCAGGATTTTGTCGTGCGCAACCGCATGTCCACGGAGGTAAACGCGTTCATCGCCTCTTTGTACTTGGCCCGTAACGAGGCGGTAAAGCGTTCACAGGACGTCAAGATCTGTCCGACCACCGATAATAAGACGTGCAACGGCGGCAATATCTGGGGCGGTATCGATTCCAACGGCACACCCATCGGCTGGATGGTATTTCAAGACGTCAATAATAACGACAGCGTCGACAGCGCGACCGACGCACTCTTGCAACAAAATCCGCCCCCACCCAAGCGATTCCTGATTAAAGGCGACAGCGGTCGTCCCGACGCACAATTTCAGTCTACCGGGCAAGCCGCCGCCTTCTCGAATAATACATTCGTCTTTTGCGACATGGACAATGTGGCTAAAACCCGGAAGATCTATCTATCCAATGATGGCCGCGTACGTGTTGATAAACAATCTAACAGCAATTGTTCGTAAACGGGTTCGGTTTCCGCAGTAAGACTAATACCAGCACTTGATTTATTGTAAGTCCGTTTTCGGTGAAATTTACACCTATCCGAGAGCATCGAACGATAACCAAGAGTAATTAACTCAGAAAATTGCAGATGGATTTGCAGCGGGTGAAGCAGCGATTATTTGACCCGGCAGTGCATCGAGTCAACCTCACGGTATTACCCACACAGCCTCGAGTAGCAGCGATGATACTTTATCGCCGGAACACTCTATTGCGGCAATCAATATTTCTACTTCATTAATCGCTTCTATAGCGTTGACGCGGACGACTTGTTGGCCTGTTTACACAACGTCAATAGCGATTATGTGCAAGACCCTGAGTTGGGTGATGCGCCAGACAATCACGCTAATCGTTTGGCAACTTTAAGATTATTATGGCCGATATATTTGGGAGCCATCGACGCAAGCGAATCACTGCGTATTAGGGTTAGTTATGGGAGTTTATTAGCGATCATTGTCATTGAAGCTATGAACAAACTCGGGACGTACAGTCTTATTGAATTCCGTGCTGAAAACCTCATATGAAATACCGGATAGCACTGGCTCAAGCTTAGAAAACAAGTATGAGCAATCTTTGGTTATTCTTGGATAACGCATAAGTGTAACTGGTATCATAGTACCTGAAATTGCCAAAAAGAGCTTATATAGTTGGTGCATGAGCACCACCTCCTGCCTTCCTGCTTCGTGGGATTGGGTATGCCACAACCCTCCCCAGAGTCTATTTTGTCTAGAAACGTGGCGTCTACTTTCAGCTGCCGCGTGCAGGTCTCTTATGGGTATGAAAATATGCTCAATGACAATATCATTTCGGCTGAGTACTTCTTCAGCGTAGTCACAAAACCATGGATCTTTCACAATGAAAGGACAGTCATCATTTCTTAAATCGTGCTCTAGCCCGCCATGAGAAATGTCATCCAGGTTATCTTTGCTATACCTAGTATCAAGGTTTAGATTAGTCAACAGCTCAACCAAGAAAGTAGTTCCAGATCTTCCTGTTCCCGTTATCAGAATGTGATTTCTCGTGGGCATGAATCACCTAGCTAATTATTATTTTCTTTCAATCATAAGTTATGTAGTCGTTAAAATATTATTCTGGCCAGAAAATAAACGCTTTCATCATCACCCCCCAAATTTGTCATTGCTAGCACTGTTGCGAACGGTCAATCTAATTGTAATGGCTCGAAAAGTCTGATCCTCAAAAGCATATACTATATGCAAATACCCAATTTTCACTGAAAGCAAGCATATTTTATAGATCGCCAACTATAACAGACATCGATGTCATCATCGCGAATTTCGGTTATACGGTGCATTTCTGCTAATGCGGCAGTATCTAACGCGATTTCATGCCAGCCACAGCTGCGCATAGGGTCATGATAGATGAGCGCTTGCTTGTATACGTCGGAATATCCATATGGGATCTTAAAGTACTTGAAACGCGATAGAGGGTACTAAATAATTCAACTTGATGCTCCCTCAGTCAATGATTCGTCAGGCCGATACTTTTGTATTAATAATTTCAAGCCTTCTATGCTAGGAACTGCTGATAACTGCCCTGCAATTGACCTAATTTCCTCCACTTGCAAGTCCCACCATCTCAACTTAAGCAATAGGTCAATCACAGTCTCGTCGAATCGATACTTAATGTGAGTCGCAGGATTGCCGCCGACAATTTCATAAGGCCCAACGTTTCTCACGACCGTGGAATTGGCAGCAATTACTGCTCCATCGCCGATAGTAATTCCAGACATGATCGTTGCACTACTACCTATCCAGACGTCATTTCCTATATTAATATTCCCTCTCGTTTTCGGGTGACCACTAATCTCGGTACCACCAAGCTCTTCCTGATAGACGCGTCCGAACGGGAACGTTGTTATCCAATCTGTTCTATGATTTCCCCCAAGGAAGAATTGAACATTTGGAGCTAGTGAACAAAATGCTCCAATTATCAAAGCAGCACCTTCCCCCCACTCCCTGATCTTCATTAGCTCAAAGCCGTAGGTAAATCTTCCAATAGTGATTTTGCTAGCACCGACTACATTGGTAACACCAGACGTATTCTTAATCATATGACCCGAACCGATTTTAATAAAAAAATATAAGCTGAGCTAAACACACCACATCATTATGAGTTAACCACGGGATTTCTCGTCAAGTGGCTGCAAGTCGATGATAAGGGAAGGATAATCTTCAGGCATTTCGTCACTGAAAAAGGATTCTTATGCCGAATGGGGCATTATGTCCGAATAAGGGGTGGTCCGTTATTGGTCGATAGCTGCAGTTTACGCGGTGTTCCATGAAGTAATTAGCAAACCCATCAAAACCTGCAATCGCTTCGCGATTTGCATGGTGATAACGGCTACTGCTACGGTGACCGCCCCTCTAAATTTTTATATAACATATTTACCGAGCCGTGCAGATACAAAACAGGGTTTAGCTTAAAAAGAAACCCAAACCTGTTACGACCGAGACTCTCAGGAATAGGGGTTAAGCCGAAATTGATTTAACCCCTTGATTTGATTGGCTCCCCAGCGCGGACTCGAACCACGGACCCGGTGATTAACAGTCACCTGCTCTACCAACTGAGCTACTGGGGAATGACAAGCGCAGTGGCTGCGTAGTCTACTTAAGCGCGGCGGTCGCGGTCAATAGTAAAGTCCGCTTTTGTAAGGATTTCCTGGTAAAGTTTATCTCCAAGCCCTTGAGTGGAAATGGCCGGATGCCGCGTAAAAAGAAACTCTCCAGCGAGGACATAGCGCTGTTTCGTCGTGAAGTTGGCCCCGTCAATCCCCAGCGGCCAACCAATCGGGCCGATGTGGGCCGAAAAGCCAGGCGAACGCCTGCCCCGCTACGCTCCAAACAAGACCCGCTGCAAGAGCAAATCGAACGACTCGACACCTTCCAACCCCTGAATGCCGAGGCCGGCGACGAATTGTCCTTCATCCGTCCCGGGGTGCAACATGCGCTGTTCCGCAGGTTGCGCAGGGGTCACTACGCCATTCGCAGCGAATTGGATCTGCACGGCATGACCACGGCCCAGGCGCGGCGCGCGCTGGTCAATTACCTCCATGACAGCCGCGATCGTGGCGAACGTTGCGTACGCATCATTCACGGCAAGGGTTATAACTCGCCCGAACGCCGGCCGGTGCTCAAAAGCAATCTCAATGCCTGGCTGCGGCAGTGCAAAGAGGTCTTGGCCTTCTCTTCTGCCCCCCAAAGTGACGGCGGCACCGGCGCCGTCTACGTCCTAGTCAGCCGCCGTTGATATAAAGCGCCACCGGCGGGGTGTCGAGTCCGCCGCCGATATGGGAAAATAGCCGCCCACGCCGCCGCCCCTCACCGGGAGCCGGGGGTATTATTGTTTTATCGCGGGAAGTACATGAGTTCACCCACACAGACACAGCGGACCCATTCCGTTTTTCAATCATTGTTGCCGAGCGAACCGGGTCAAACTGTTCACTGGCGCGGGCTCTACGGCAGCGCCCTGGGCCTGGCCGCCAGCCAGGCGGCGCACCGTCACGGCGCCCCGCTATTACTGGTCACCGCCGACACCAGCGAGGCCAGCCGCATCGAATACGAGATCCGTTTCTTCAATTCCGGCGGAAAAGATCTGCCGGTGCTGAATTTTCCTGATTGGGAAACCCTGCCCTATGACAACTTTTCCCCTCACCAGGACATCATCTCGCAACGCCTGGAAGCCCTCTATCAGCTTCCGGATTTGAAAAGCGGCGTGTTGGTGTTACCGGTCTCCACCTTGATGAATCGCCTGCCGCCGCGCCGTTATCTGCAAGCCCATAGTTTAATCCTGGACGTGGATGATCAATTGGATTTGAGCGCCATGCGCCTGCGACTGGAAGCCAGCGGTTATCGCTGTGTGTCGCAAGTGATGGAACACGGTGAGTTCGCGGTGCGCGGCAGTTTGCTCGATCTCTATCCCATGGGCAGCCGCCTGCCCTATCGCATCGATCTGTTCGACGAACAGGTGGACAGCATCCGCACCTTCGATCCCGATACCCAACGCTCACTGGACAACGTCGATCACATCCGGTTGCTCCCGGCGCGCGAATTCCCCCTCACCGAAGAGGCCGTCAGCCAATTTCGCCAAGCCTACCGACTGCGCTTCGAGGGCAATCCTCAGCACAGCGCCATCTATCGCGACGTCAGCGATGGTTTGGCGCCGCCGGGCATAGAATATTATATACCGTTGT
>CAYWIQ010000123.1:0-7102 GCA_964458405.1 uncultured Chromatiaceae bacterium | reverse complement strand
TATCGAAGTCTTATTTGGTGATTGACGATTTTGCCGACATGCGCAGTATGATCAGATCCATGCTGGTGTCCTACGGCGTCACCAGTATCGATATGGCCGCCAATGGCAAGGACGCGCTTAAACAACTAAGCAAAAAGAATTACGACGTGGTGTTGTGCGATTACAACCTCGGCGACGGCAAGGATGGTCAACAGGTCTTGGAAGAGGCCAAGGACAAGGGTTATGTCCAATATTCGACCGCCTTCATCATGATCACGGCAGAAAATACCATGGAGATGGTGATGGGTGCGGTGGAATACCAGCCCGATGATTATCTATCTAAGCCGTTCAACAAGGATATGCTGCGCAGCCGTTTGGAGAAGGTGATTACAAGGAAAGACGATCTCCATGATGTGGTGGAACTGTTCGGCAAGCAACAGTACGACGACGCCATCGCCATGTGCGACACCAAGTTGACCAACAGCCCCCGCAATGCCGCAGAACTGCTCAAGTTCAAGGCGGATATCCTGATGGAGGCGGAAAGGTACGCCGACGCCGCCGTCATCTTTGAGGGTGTGCTGTCGAAAAGAGATGTGCCATGGGCCATGCTGGGTTTGGGTAAGGTGTATTTTTATTCCCAGAAATACATGCAAGCCCAAGAACTCTTTGAAAAGATCCTTCATGAGAACAAGACGCACATGGAGGCCTACGACTGGCTCGCTAAGACCGCCGAGGCGCTGGGCGATTCCAAGGAGGCGATCAACATCCTGACTAAGGCCACGGAGATCTCGCCGAAATCCATCGTGCGACAAATGGAGTTGGGCAATCTCGCCCTCAAGGAGAACGATATAGATGTCGCATCCAAGGCCTTTAAGAAGGCGGTCCATATCGGCTCCAATTCCATCTATCAGACGCCCTCCAATTACAGCAAGCTCGCCAAGATATTGACCAAGAAATCAGGCAAGGAGGCATTGTCGGTACTTTCCAAATTACGCAGCGATTTTGGTAAGAACGATGACGAAGCCAACCTTCAGGCGGCGGTGTCCGAAAGCCTTGTGCTAAAGGAATTGGGACGGGAAAACGAGGCGCAGAAGGCCTACGCCGAGGCCAGCAAACTCTATGAGAAAAACGGCGGCGAGATTTCCAAGGACATCGTTATGGACATGGCGACCGCCTGCCTGGAGAACGATGATAAGGATAAAGGGTTGCTGATGCTCCAAACGCTGGTGAAAAATAATCACCAGGACGAAAAGGTGCTTGCCCAGGTGCAGAGTGTGTTCGGTGCGGTAGGCATGGAGGCCGAAGGTCAGGAAGTGATTAAGGCGGCTATCGAGGAGGTGGTAAGGCTGAACAACACAGGCACTCAGCTCGCCAAATCTGGAAAGCTCGATGAGGCCATCAGCTTCTTCGAAAAGGCGGTGCGCAACATGCCCGACAACAGCACCATCAATATGAACATTGCCAACGTGTTGTTGATGCACATGAAGGCCAACGGCAAGAACGACAGTTACCTTTACAAGGTGCGGCAGCATCTCGAGCGCGTCCACAGGCTTGATCCCAGCAACGAAAACTACCAAAAATTGAACGCCGTCTATGAAAGGATGGTGGCATCCTAAGCGGGTTTGTCACGGAGCAATTACCGGTGAACTTGTCCTGCAATAAACTATCGGCCGCCGCCGTGAGCGAAGATGATCATATAAGTTTTTCGACGATCCTCGCTTCCAGCATCCATGACATGAAAAACTCGCTGGGTATCGTGCTGAATTCAGTGGATGAGCTGGTGCACAGTGCCGGCGATTCGTTGCCTGCACCTCAATTGGTGAAGCTGCAATGCGAGGCGCAACGGGTCAGCGATAACCTGGTGCAGCTATTGGCACTGTACAAGATGGAAAAGCAGGGGTTGGCGCTCAACATAGATGAATATTGCGTCGGCGAATTTCTCGGCGAAGTGGCGGCGGCGGAGCAGGTCATGGTGGGGGCCCGTGACCTACGGCTGGAGCTGCACTGCGATGACAACCTGACATGGTATTTCGATCGCGACCTGATCGCCGGCGTGTTGAAGAACGCCGTCAACAATGCCGCGCGCTATGCACGTTCCAAAGTATTGATCACGGCGGTATCGTCGGACGATAGCTTGATTTTGTCCGTCAATGACGACGGCGACGGCTTTTCGCAAGAGTTCTTGGCAGCGGGCCGCAAGCATGGTCACGGTGTGGATTTTTCATCGGGGAATACCGGGCTGGGCCTTTATTTCACCGCCAAGGTGGCGGAGTTACATAACAACAAGGATCGGCGGGGTTTTATAGAGCTCAGCAACGGTCATGGGCTGGGCGGCGCCTGCTTCTCCATCGTATTGCCTTAGCTGTTCATTTCGCTAACAAGATACGTGCAGCGAGGTTAGGGTGTTGTATGACACTAAGCTCGCTGGACCGAATCTCTTTCATTACAAGGTTTCTCAGACAACGGCTTCCGTGCCGCACACCGCTGTGATTAAATAAAGCAAATACGCATCACCAGTCAGGAACTCGCCACACATGAATCTTAGCGTCATCATCCTCGCCGCCGGTCAAGGCACCCGCATGCATTCCACTATACCCAAGGTTCTGCATCCTTTAGGCGGTCAATCCCTGCTCGATCATGTTATCACTACCGCCGAAAGGTTGGAGGCTGCGGCTACCTATGTAGTGGTGGGGCATGGCGGTGAACAGGTGCGTGACGCCTTGTCCGCTCGGCGGGTGGAATGGGTGGAGCAGGCCCAGCAATTGGGAACCGGTCATGCGGTGGCCCAAGCCATGCCGATGATACCGGCGGATCATCTGGTGGTGGTGCTCTATGGTGATGTGCCGCTGATCAGCATCGCTACGCTGCAACGTCTGGTCGCGGCGGCGGAGCGCGAGGCACTGGGTTTGTTGACCGCGCACTTGGCGGATCCCGCCGGTTACGGCCGTATCATTCGCGACGCGCAAGGCGACGTCGTCGCCATCGTCGAACATAAGGACGCCACACTCGAGCAGCGCGACATCAATGAGATCAATACCGGTATGTTGGCGGTCAAGGCCGGGTACCTGCAACGCTGGGCCGCCACCTTGGATAATAACAACAGCCAGGGCGAATTTTATCTCACCGATGTCATCGCCATGGCGGTGCGCGACGGTGTCGCTATCAAGACCGTCTACCCCGTCGCCAATACCGAGATCCTGGGCGTGAATACCAAAGGGCAGTTGGCGCAGCTGGAACGGGTATATCAATTACAGCAGGCGGAACGCCTGCTGGCGCACGGTGTGACGCTGCGCGACCCGGCGCGCCTTGATGTGCGCGGACAATTGACCGTCGGGCAGGATGTCACGCTCGATATCAACGTGGTATGCGAGGGCAAGGTGGTCATCGACAATAACGTAGCCGTCGGCCCCAACTGCTACTTGCGCGACGTGACTATCGGCACCGGGACGGTCATCCAGGCCAATTCGGTCATCGAAGAGGCGGAGATCGCTGCGGGCTGCCGGGTCGGTCCCTTCGCCCGCATCCGCCCCGGGACGCGACTGGCGGCGGAGGTGCATATCGGTAACTTCGTTGAAATCAAGAAGGCCGCCGTGGCGCAAGGTTCCAAGATCAATCACCTCAGTTACGTCGGCGACGCCACGGTGGGCGCGCGGGTCAATATCGGTGCGGGCACCATCACCTGCAATTACGATGGCGCCAACAAACATCAGACCGTGATAGAAGACGATGTATTCGTGGGTTCCGATACTCAGCTGGTGGCGCCGGTAACGGTGGGTGCCGGTGCCACCATCGGTGCCGGTTCCACCATCACCAAGGATGCGCCGGCCGGCGAACTGACCTTGAGTCGTGTGGCGCAGCAGACCCGCAAGGCTTGGAAGCGGCCGGTAAAGAAACCCAAACATGATAAATAGTGCGATGGAATCCCGCGAATACGTTGTGGGGATGAAAGACCACCGTGCTGATAAGGGGTATGACCGTTTGTCGGCGGCAGTGCTTAATTGAGTCTCCACCACGGCCCGCGTCATGCGTTTAATGCGGTGGATGTCGATGCTCAATATCGGCTGAGCTTTGGATGCCGGCACGGATTGCAATGGCATGAAACCTTATTTACTACGGTTGGCGGCCCGGATTTCTCTTGAAACCTGGCACGGTTTCGAAAATCTTTTGGACGCCATCAATCAGGCTCGCCATGACTTGGCCGGCTTGCCTTCCAAACTCAACGCGACCAAGGAAGCTGCATCCTTGGTTGATGGTCTTCCGTGACCGCACGGTCTAAATCAGCCAAGCGTGTCCAGGTTAGTCGCGCGTCCGGTGCGCGCCGAGCAGGCGTGGCGCGAGTCTTGTCCAAGCTGGGCATCGCTTCGCGTACAGTTGCGGCGCAATGGGTGGCGGCCGGCCGGGTGACGGTCAACGGCAGGCGAGTCCTTGATCCTGAGGCCGCGGTGGTGATGGGGCGGGACCGGGTCAGTGTGGACGGCAAACCGGTGCGTGCCGTGGAGAAGCGCTACGTTATGCTCAATAAACCGCGCGGACTGGTGACCACCGCGCGCGACGAATGGGGACGCGCCACGGTCTATGATTGTTTCAAGGCAGACGAGGGCAGGCGCTTGGCGGCAGTGGGCCGTTTGGACAAGGCCAGTGAGGGATTGCTGCTGTTCAGCAATGACACCGCCTGGGCCAATCGCCTGCTCGATCCCGCCAGCCATTTGCCCAAGGTTTATCACGTCCAGGTCGATGCTGTGGTTAGCGTTGAACAACTCGATCGTATGTCGGACGGTATAACCATGGAAGACGGCAGCAGATTGGGCGTGAGTCGGGTGCGGGTGGTGCGCCGCGGCGCAAAGACCTGCTGGTTGGAGATCACTTTGGATGAAGGCCGGAATCGCCAGATCCGCAGGGTGATGGAGGCCTTGGGTTTGCAGGTAAAGCGCCTGGTGCGGATTGCCATTGGACCGTTGCGGCTGGGATCGTTGATTAAGGGTGAATGCCGTACCCTAACCGCAGCCGAAATGGAGGCACTGGAAGCGGCTCTAGTCGGTAACAAGGATCGCCGCTAAACAGGTGCGATGCCTAAGGCAAGCGGCGCTGGCAGCGCCGCATTCCCTTAAATTAATTTAGAAGCGCCAACCCAGCTTGACGGTATAAGAATTGGTGCTGTCGGTACTGTCGAAATCCAGGTCAATGTTAAGCAGCCCGAAATTGATGTTGGTACCGACGAAATACTTGGTTTGCTGAAAGCTTTCCTTGTTGAGGACGGCGGCGGCATCGGCCTTGGGCTTACTGTCCACCCATACCTGGCCGATGCCGGCATAAGGTGTCAGTATGGCGAAGCCCTTGGATATGGACAGTTCCACACCCTTGGTCGAGAAGTCCAACTGATCGACGCCGCTGAGCTTGGTGAAGGTACCGCGGATCGCCACCGCTGGCGTCGCCACACCGCCTTCGAGGAAGGCATAGCGCAATTCACCGCCCAGCAGCGAGATATTGGTGCTGGGGACCTTAGTGTAGGTGGCGCCGACGTCGATATTGAACGGCAGACCCTTGATGACGTGCAGTTTGGGAATGGGCACGGTACTGGGGGCGCTGCCGCTGCTGGCCTTGTCCCAGACATCGCTGTGCTTCAGCTTGGTGCCGGTCACTTCCAGGCCGACATCGAAACCGGTGATGCCCAGGGGCTCGGCCGGGCTGACGGCCTTGTAGCTTAAGGCGGCGCCCAGATCCTGGGAAAAGGCTTTGAACTCGGTTTGCGCCAGGGATTGCAGATTGTCGATGTCGTTGGAGGCAAAGCAGGGCGATGCGACGCCGAGCGCGGCTACAGCAGCGATGGCTTTGAACTTCATGGTTTTCTCCCTTTAGTGGATGTGGCCTACCTTAGCGCCATGATGGTTGTAAAACAGCGAACCTGTACATAAATTTGCTTCTTTATCATTGGCCGGGGAAGGAGTCAATCCGTGGCTGGCGAGAACGGGCTGTTGAGCGGATAGAGGTTTATCGGGTTGCCATCTCAGATCTTGAGTGCCTACGCCGATAGACATGTTATTGAAGCGGACGTTATGGGATAATTTCGCCGGTATATGACCGGTAATCGTTACGATGAGGATGTGATATGTGCGGTATCGTGGGGGCGGTGGCAGAGCGTGATGTAGTGCCCATTTTGATCGAGGGGCTCAAGCGCTTGGAGTATCGCGGCTACGACTCAGCCGGTGTGGTAGTGGTCGACAAGGACAACTGCCTGGAGCGCGCCCGCACACCCGGTAAGGTCAGGCAGGTGGAGGCCTTGGTCAAGGATCAAGCGTTGCACGGCAGCCTCGGTATTGCCCATACCCGTTGGGCTACTCACGGTAAGCCCACCCAGACCAACGCCCATCCCCATATCTGCCGCAAGACCGTGGCGGTGGTGCATAACGGCATCATCGAGAATCACGATGTGTTGCGTTCCGCGCAGGTTAAGCAGGGCTACGAATTCACTTCGGAGACCGATACCGAGGTGGTGGTGCATCAAATCCATTTTCATCTCGATGAGGGGAAAACGCTACTGGGTGCGGTGCAGGCCGCCGCCCGGGAATTGCACGGTACCTATGCCTTGGGGGTAGTGAGCAATATAGAGCCCGATGTGTTGGTGGCGGCGCGGCGTGGCAGCCCCCTGGTGATCGGTGTCGGCATCGGTGAGCACTTCATCGCCTCCGACGTGGCGGCGCTGATCCCCGTGACCCAACGGTTTATCTTCCTCGAAGACGGTGACGTGGCCGAGATCACCAAGGATCGCCTGACCATCTTCAACGTCGACGGCGAGGTGGTGGAACGACCACTCAAGGTCAGTGAACTCACCGCGGATGCGGTGGAGCGTGGTCAGTACCGCCATTACATGCTCAAAGAGATCTTCGAACAGCCTCGCGCCGTGGCCGAGACCCTGGAAGGGCGGTTGGGCGGACAGAGCGTACTGGAGGCCGCCTTCGGCCCCGAGGCCTCGCGCATCTTTGCGGAGGTGCGCGGCGTGCATATCATTGCCTGCGGTACCAGCTACCACGCCGGGATGGTGGCGCGTTACTGGTTTGAATCCCTGGCGGGGATACCCTGCAGTGTGGAGGTGGCCAGCGAGTTTCGCTACCGCCGCCCGGTGGTG
>CAYWIQ010000122.1:0-7140 GCA_964458405.1 uncultured Chromatiaceae bacterium | reverse complement strand
CATCGAACGGTGAACGGAGCTATAGGTGATATGACTGGGGCCTTCATCGCTCGCCAAGTCGACCAGGCAGGCATGCTGAGGTTCATTGAGATCGTCATCGGGATGAAAGTGGCACATTGGCGTCCAGCGGTCCAAGAGCATATAGATCCAATTGATATCCGTCTGGGAATAGCGGAAGGGGTTAGCCAGCGCCAACAGCAAAATCCTCTTGTATTGCTCTTCGATGGTCATCGCTTGGGAGTGATGGTGATGCCCGTCTTTTATAACGCTGGTTTGAACGCCTTTTTGCTCGGCGACCTCAAAACAATGATGGATTATCCGCCAACACTCACCATTATTCGGTTCATAGATCTGATATTGGGTTAGAAGCCCCTGGCTAAGGTAGTACAATGCGCGGTACAGACTGGTGGTGAGCAGGGTGAAATCCTGGTGAAGCGTGTCCAAGGCGAGTGATTCATCGGCGATGCGTTGGTAGCCTTTGGCCATTTCCATTTGGAGTTGATAGAGGTCGTCGGCGATCCCGCGAGCCCTTAACGTCAAAGGCAGGGAGGCGCCGATGAAATGATGTTTCAAACCCTCGCTTAAATATTGGAGTGGGTCGCGAAACAGTTCCATTGCTTCATAGCGCTCTTCCCGGGATAAATCTCTTTCGTTGAGCTGTAAAATGGCGCCCATTACGCGTTGATAGGTTTCGCCGACATCGGCCAGGGGTAAGGTATTTATCCACAAAGCCAGTTCAGGCGGGCGCATGTATAGGGTATTGCCGGTCGTCACAGCTTTGCCGTCAGATAATTCCGAGGTTGTCTGAGCCATCGAGATATCCCTTTAACTTGTCTTGATTTTGTCCACGATTGAAAGCCGTGGTACAGATTGTCATTGCGCAAAATTATAGCAAAGCGCCATTACTTTCGGCGGCGTGCCGCGGAGGGATTAACCTATCGGTATTTTTGCGGGGGCGCCGGCCGTTTCCCGTACCAGGCGCGGGACCAAGTAACCCGGCAGGTTCTGTCGTAATGTGTTGATAAGATTGATTGCAATCGGCTCGGAAACCGCGAAGTGGGACGCGCCTTGCACTTTATCAAGTAAATGCAGGTAGTACGGTAACACACCGGCAGTGAACAGCTTTTCACTTAATTCGCCGAGGGTTTCGGCGTCGTCGTTGACGCCGTGCAGTAATACCGTTTGATTGAGGACCGTAGCGCCGCAAGTCTGTAGATCGCGCAAGGCCTGTGCGGTATCGTCGCCGATCTCATTGGGGTGGTTGGCGTGCACCACTACCACCTTTTGCAGCGGGGAGGACCGTAACCATGCCAATAGTGCGGCGTCGACGCGTGCCGGCAACACGACGGGCAGGCGGGTGTGGATACGTAGCCGTATCACATGGGGAATGTCGTGCAGTTGTCGCGCGAGATCGGCCAATCGCTGGTCGGACAATGCCAACGGGTCGCCACCGCTCAAAATGACCTCGGTGACGGTAGGATCCGCGCTGATGTATTCCAGTGCGCGTTTCCAGGCGCCTGGGGCGGGGTTGGCATCGGCGTACGGGAAGTGCCGTCGGAAACAATAGCGGCAATGGATGCCGCATGCGCCGGTGGTGATCAGCAACACCCGGCCGTGATATTTATGCAACACCCCGGGTAACGGCATGGCGTTCAGGTCGCCGACGGGGTCGCGATCAAAGCCCGTGGTCTCCGACTCCTCGGCGAGAATGGGCAGGACTTGTCGCAGCAAGGGATCGGTGGGGTCGCCTTTGCGCATCCTCGCCACATAGGCGAGCGGCACGCGCAACGGAAACTGCCGTGCCGCGTCCCGACCCAACGGCAAGGACTCCGGCGGTAATGCCAGGGTTTCCAGCAATTCCAAGGGGTCATGGATGGCTTCAGACAAGGCCTGTTGCCAGCGGGGGCGCTGCAAAATTGAAGGATTTCGCTGTAACATAGGCACCTTTACTTTTTATTGATACCGTCCAATCCCTTTGCGGGGATCTCCAGGGGACTACCCGGACGGTTCGGTATCTTAACCGGACATTATAAACGAGGACAGTATGGCGACGTTTAGTACCAGTGAATTCAAGAGCGGGCTCAAGGTGATGATCGACGGTGATCCTTGCGCGATCATCGAAAACGAGTTCGTCAAGCCGGGAAAAGGGCAGGCCTTTAATCGGGTCAAGATCCGCAACTTGAAAACCGATCGTGTGATTGAACGCACCTTCAAGTCGGGTGAGACCCTGGAAGCCGCCGACGTGGTGGATATCGACATGCAGTTTCTCTATAACGACGGCGAGTTCTTCCATTTCATGGTGCCCGACAACTATGAACAATATGCGGCCAATCCCGCCAACGTCGGTGACGCGGCGAAATGGCTCAAGGGTCAGGAAATGTGCGTGGTCACGCTGTGGAACAATCAACCATTGGCGGTCACTCCACCCAATTTCGTGGAGCTGGCGGTGAGCGACACCGATCCCGGCGTGCGCGGCGATACCTCGGGTGGCGGTGGCAAGCCCGCTACTCTGGAGACCGGTGCGGTGGTACGGGTGCCGTTGTTTATCGACATCGGCGACATTTTGAAGGTCGACACCCGTACCGGCGAGTATGTCTCCCGGGCCAAGTCCTGAGCCGCTAGGGGCGGCCGCTGTTGCGGCCGGGATGTGTCGCCGCCCATGCGTGATTTTGCGTCTATGAGCGACGATTGGCGTCCCACTGCAGGGATGGCGGCACTGCGCCAACGGGCCGCATTGCTCGCTGACATCCGGACATTTTTTGCGCAGCGGGAGGTGCTGGAGGTCGAGACGCCGCTGTTGGCGGCTTACGGCGCCACCGATCCCAACCTCGATAGTTTTTCCACGCATTACCACGCACCAGGCGCCGCGGAGCGGGTTATGCATCTACAAACCTCGCCCGAATTCGCAATGAAGCGCCTGTTGGCGGCCGGCAGCGGTCCCATCTACCAAATCTGCAAGTCGTTTCGTAATGGTGAAGTCGGCCGGCTGCATAATCCGGAATTCACCATGCTGGAGTGGTACCGTCCGGGTTTCGACTATCACACTTTGATGGCGGAGCTGGACGATTTGCTGCAGACGATTTTGCAGACACCGCCTGCCTTACGCGTCAGTTATGGGGAAGCCGTCGACCGGCATTTGCGCTTGGATCCCCATACGGCCTCCCTCGATCAATTACGCGCCTGCGCCGCCGAACACGGCATCGTTGTCTCCGATGCCTTGGGGGACGAACGCGATACCTGGCTGGCCCTATTGTGGACCCATCTCATCGAACCCGTTCTAGGCGGCGACCGTCCGGTGTTGGTGTTTGATTATCCGCAATCCCAGGCCATGTTGGCGCAGGTCCGAGCCGGCACACCGGCGGTGGCGGAGCGCTTTGAGTTGTATATGTCAGGCGTTGAGTTGGCTAATGGCTTTCAAGAATTGCGGGATGCCGGCGAGCAACGCCGCCGTTTTGAAGACAACTGTCGTCTGCGCCGTGCGGCCGGTATGCCGGATATGCTTCCGGATGAAAGATTGCTTAGCGCCCTTGCAGAGGGGCTACCGATGTGCAGCGGCGTCGCTTTGGGCGTAGACCGGCTGCTAATGTTGAAGCTGGGTGTCAAGAATATAGATGAAGTGTTAGCCCTCCCCTTTGAGCGCGCCTAACGCCCGTTTTGCAGTTGGCTGTTGAGGGCAACCGGCTAGAGACTGTCGGCCAAGTTTACGGTTTGGTAGTGGGAGAGGGGAGTGGAAGGGGCCGATTTTTTTAGTGAAGGGATAAATATTCAGTTAATCATGTGCTTTAATTTATTGGGAACAAGGCTTGCATATTCCCGCAATTACAGAGATAGTGATAGAAATTTCCATATATATAATAATTCTATAGCGTGTCTTTCCAATATATGGGGAAAGGATGGGTAGTTTTATGGAGCGTCGTTGGACTGAAAGGACTTCAATAAATGTTCCGGTGGACTTGGCTTACGCCGGGGCGCAGGCCGAGGAATGCCGAACCCGCGATATCGGGTTGGGGGGCGTATTCGTCGAATTGCCTGACACGGTGAATATCACTGCCGATACGGCGGTGGAGGTGACTTTTAAGCTCGGCACTGCACCCAACATAACCAAACACCGCATCAACGCGCGTGTAGTGAGGGTTTCCGAAGACGGGGTCGGCATGATGTTTCGTGATTTTGATGCCATTGCCTTCCGCTCTTTGCAAGAGGTGCTGCTGTATAACCAGAACAACGCATTGAACTGAGGCGCGGACGCGGTTCAGTAATGCGGTACCACCCCGACTCGCAGTTCAATGACTGCGGGAAACATGTCTTCGCCGTTTCGCAATATCGGCATATCTATCCCTTTCTTGTCTTGTTTCTTGGCTGATAAGCCCAAACTGATCAAGCACGGCTATCATCCATAATTAGGTCTAAACCTTAGTGCCCGGTTGCGGACCGACATCTGTCGGGCGACGATGCGATGCTCTAAGGGAGCACCGTGCCCAGCAATTCACCCATTTTGACCGGCGCGTTTTGCGCCAAGGCCGCAGCCAGCTCGACCCTATCGGGCGGAAATAATACGATCACCGTAGAGCCCATGTTGAAGCGCCCCATTTCCTGGCCGCGTTCCAAGTTGATCGCCGCTTGGGTAGGGCTGTCTGTGAATTGTCTTTCGATGACGTGCTTGTCATGGGGATATAAACCCGACCACACGGTTTCTATGCCGGCGACGAACATGGCGCCGACCAGAATCACGGCCATGGGACCGATGGCGGTATCGAATAAGGCGACCAGGCGCTCGTTGCGGGCGAACAGACGGGGAATGGCGCGTGTCGTGCGGGGGCTGACGCTGAATAACCGACCCGGGATATAGACCGTCTCCCGTAGCCGGCCGGTGAGCGGCATGTGTACCCGGTGATAATCACGCGGTGATAAATAAATGGTGACGAAGCGGCCGCCTTGGAAGGGGCGGGCGCGTTCTTCCCCACCGCCCAACAGTGTGAGGAGATCGAAATGATGGCCTTTGGCCTGGAGCAGCCGGCCGTTGTGAACGTCGCCGATCTGGCTGACCATGCCGTCGGCGGGACAGGCGACGGCATCGGCGCCGTCGACAACGGGTCGGGTCCCCGCCTTGAGGGGGCGGGTAAAGAAGGTATTGAAATCGGGATAGGCCAAGGGATCCGGTTCTGCGGCGATGCTCATATCCACTTGGTAGCGACGTACGAACCATTGGATTTGCCGGTTCTTGTACCAGGACGACTGCACCCGGGTCAGGCGCTTCATCCAAGCGGTGAGCAGATGGTGAGGGGCGAGGTATTGATCCAGTACCGTCAATGGCGCGGTCAATGATCGACCGCCAGGCGCGGATCTGCTCGGAGAGGAGCGATTATTGTCCATGGCGCTGAAAGTTTAAGTCCGCACGGCGAATGCCGCGGCCGTAGCGAGCAAGTGCGCTTGGAAGGGGATCATTCCGAGTCTGCAAACAGCAATGGGTGTGAAGCGATGAACGATCAACCTGGCCAGGCTCTCAAAAGCCGCCAATCTTAACCTAGAATGACCGGGCTGGACAGCGGTCGGGGTCGGTCAATGGCGGCTTTGCTAGAATGATCTGAGAGTTTACGACATCAGGATGGCGAAAATGGATTTAGAAACGCTTTCCGCGCAGGTGGGAGAATCGCTACGGCGGCGCGGTCTGATGTTGGCCGTGGCGGAATCCTGTACCGGAGGATGGGTGGCGCAGGTGATCACCGCCGTATCGGGGAGTTCCCAATGGTTCGAGCGTGGTTTCGTCACCTATAGCAATGCCGCCAAGGTTGAGTTGCTGGGGGTGCGTCCTCAGACCCTAGAGCGGCACGGTGCGGTGAGTGAGGCGACCGTAGGGGAGATGGCGGAGGGTGCTCTGGCCCACAGCCATGCCCAGGTAGCGGTGGCGGTGAGCGGTGTCGCCGGGCCGGGCGGCGGCAGTCTGGAAAAGCCGGTGGGCACCGTGTGCCTGGCCTGGACGGGCGACGGTATGGCCACCCAGGCGCAATGCCGGTTCTTTTTGGGTAACCGCGAAGCCGTGCGCCGTCAGGCGGTGGAGGCGGTTTTGGAGGGGCTGATGGATCACTTCGGTGACCGGCCCTGAGGTGCGGCGACTGTTCCTGGCACTGTGGCCCGAGGCCGCCGTGCGCGCCGCCTTGCTGGAGGTGCAGCGCGGCTTGCCGGCGGACATCGGCCGTGCGGTCAAGGCCGATAATCTCCATATCACCCTTGCCTTTCTGGGGTCCACGCCGGCCCAGCGCCAATCCTGTATCGAGGCGGCGCTGGACGACGTAGTGGCGCAGTGCTTCAGCTTGCAACTGGATCGTTTGGGTTTCTGGCGCAAGCCGCAGGTGTTGTGGGTGGGTAGCGAGCGTTCGCCGCCGCCGCTGCAGACCCTGGTCGACGGCGTCGGTCGGGCCGTCGCGCAGTGCGGTTGCCGACTCGACAGCCGACCGTTTCAAATCCATCTCACCTTGTTTCGCAAGGTCAGGAAACCGCCACGGGAGCTGCCGGTGGTCGCGCCTATCCAATGGCCGGTGGAATCCTTCGCCTTGGTGGAATCGGTCACCGCCGCCAGTGGCGTTTGTTACAAGGTATTGAAGACCTGGGCATTGGGCACCGCCGTGGCGGGCCGTGCATAGGACTAAGGTTCTGTGGGATAATCCCCAGCTTGTAACAGGGGTAGGGCCTGTTAACACTATCCATGTCGTGGCGTTGCAGCCTCAAAAGCGGCCAGGCAAGGCGCGAGGAGAGAAGTTTGGTGACTCCAAATGAACGACGAGCAACGCGGCATGGCCGCTTTTGAGGCGCAACCCGAAGGGACGGGGCCATTTTGCCGCGATACGTCGTTGCCGCTCGCTTATGTACCGCAAGTACACAGCGTTCGCGGTGCCTAGTCTCGCACCAAAATGGCCTCCGGCGCCGCGGCATGTATAGTATTAACAGGCCCTAGTACAAGGATCACGGGCATGGCTATCAGGGTCGCCCTCAACCACGTCACTGCCTACCGCTACGACCGCGCGGTAAGCCTGTCGCCCCATGTCATCCGGCTGCGGCCCGCGGTACACGCCCGCACGCCCATCGAAGCCTATTCGCTGCGCATCCGCCCGGAAAATCATTTCATCAATTGGCAGCAAGACC